>CAZCCS010000400.1:0-3157 GCA_964497005.1 uncultured Acidimicrobiaceae bacterium
GAAGGGGGAGGCCGAGTCCATCTCGGAGTTGGTGAGGAGCCGGAGCTCCTCGAGCTGTGCGGGTTCGAGCAGGTGCGCTTCGTCGACGACGAGCACCACGCGCCGGTGCCGCTCTGCGGTCTCGACGGCCAACAGGTCGGCGGCCTGGGCCATGAGCTCGGCTTTGAGGTAGCGGGGCTGGTCGCCCAGGGCGCGCACGATGGTGACGTAGAGGCCTCGGGTGCCGAAGGCGGGGTTGGCGATGTAGATGACCTGGTGTCGGGTGCGGTCGAGCGCGTCGACCGCGGCGCGCACCGACACGGTCTTGCCGGCGCCGACGTCGCCGGTGATCACCCCGAGGGCGGACTCGACGACGCAGAAGTTGATGCGGGCGACCGCCTCGGCGTGCGCCTGGCGGGCGAAGAGGTCCTTGGCGGCGATGGACTTGCCGAAGGGGGTGCGCCGCAACCCGAAGTGCGCCGCCCACGGCGCCGGCGCCCTCATCGGGCCTGCCCGGAGGCGTCGTCGGTGTCGGCGAACAACCCGCGCTGGGAGAAGTCGATCCCCGCGCCCGTGCCGGCCTCGCTGTCGTGGGCGGCGGCAACCAGGCCGAGATAGTCGACGCCGGTGGCTTGCGGTTCGGGCCGGGCGGCCTGGGGCACGGCGGGATGCACGTGCCGGCCGGTGAGGAACGGTGTCGCCACCCCGGCAGGCCGGCCGTCCAGGTACACGTCGATGCGGGACAGGTCCTCGGGCACATAGCGCAGCTCGACCCGCCGCCCGACGAGGGACGGGTCGACTGCGTAGTTGTTGCCCTCCAAGGGGACGGTGGCGGTGCGGGTGACCTTGCGGGTGACCGACCAGCGGAAGGCGTCGGCCAGCCGCTCGGGGTCGACGCCGCGAGGAGGGCCGCCCCGCTCGAAGCGGTCGATGGGGCGTTCGTTGGTCTCGGCGTGAATGCGGCGGTTGGCGACCTGCTCGACCCAGGCGGTGAAGCGGTCGTTGAGCTCCTCGAGCGAGCCGATCCCGACGTGGGTGGCCTCGGCGATGAACGCCTGGCGGATGTAGCGGTTGGCCCGCTCCTGCTTGCCCCGGCCTTCTGGGGAGTAGGGCTTGGAGTGCACGAGTCGGATGCCCAGCACCGCACAGGTCCGGGCCAGCCAGGCGTTGGCGAACGGTGCTCCGTTGTCGGCATACAACACGGCAGGAACCCCGCAACGAACGATCGCCCGGCGCAGCAGCTCCTGGCAGGCCCGGGCGTTCTCGTGCGCGAAGAACCGGCCGTCGACGATCAGACGGGAGTGGTCGTCGACGATCAGGAACAGCCGGGCCCGCTTCGAGGCCTCGATCCGTGGCCAGGGCACCCAGGGGCCGACCAGCACGTCGGTGATCCAGCGGTCGTTCGGCGCTTCGGCCTCGTAGCGGCCGAACACCTTCGGCTCGGCCTCGAGCGCCTCGCGGTGCAGCCCGGCACGTCTCAGCTGTGCCCGCACCGTGCGCTCGGCGATCCGGACCCCGTGGCGGTGCCAGATGATCGAGGCGATCTGGGCGGCCGAGCGGGACGGCAGCTCCAGGCGCAAGGCGGCCGCCTCTGCGAACAGCTCCGGGTGCGCACGGACGGTGCCGGCGTCGGCCCGCTCGGCGGGGCGCAGGGCATCCAGCCCGCCGGCCCGCCAGGCCCGGATCCACCGGTCGATCGTGCCCCGGCTGTAGTGGCGCTCATGGCCGTCAGGGTGCAGATGGGCCCGGGCGGCGATCGCCCGCACCACCGACCCCCGTTCGGCCGGCGTCAAACGCGTGTTGGCCGCCTCGGCGATGACACCCCAGCGGTGCAGCGCGATCGCCTCGGCCTGGTCGTGGTCCATGTCCACTCCGTTTCCGTCCCGCACTCACGGGACCGGAGGCATGAAACGACGCCTGCCGACGATCAGATAGGGCGAATTCGTGTTGGTCCCGATCAGCCTCCCGCCGCTCACCGCCGCCGCGAAGCGCCACCGGCCCAGCCCTCCCCAGCCCGGCAGCGATGCCGCCGCCTCGAACGCGGCCCCGAGCGCCACCAACGCCTGGCGGACGCCACCGACGACCACGGCGCCGACGTCGCCTCCCAGCTCGACAGCCAACGCCGCCAAGGCCACCGACAGCTGCACCGATCGCGCACCGAACCGGCGCAGCCAGCCCCGCGCCGTCGTGTAGGGGACCTCCAGACGCCGGGCCGCGGGTCTCACCCCGCCGGGGCCGACGACCACCGCCTCGATCACCTCACCGATGGACTCCACGACGTCGAGACGCCCTGTGAGCACGAAGGCCGGCAGCACAGCATCGGTCTTGACGCATGCCCCACAGCGCACCCGCGGGACGAAGATCGCCGCGCTCCGGCCGCCAACGCGCACGAAGCGGCGATAGCCCGACCACCACACCGTCGCCCCCGAACAGCGCGGGCAGTCCGGGCGAGGGACATCCACATCACGGCCGGCAGCGACGTACACGTCGACCGGGAGCGGGCAAGGCCATACGATCGCCATCGGTGGCAACACCGCCTTGGACCCCCTCCTGCCACAGCGACCAACTGATGGGGAGGGGGTCCCTCGCGTACAGGACCGCCCATCCTCACCGGTCGCCACTCACCAGGGCCAAGTACGACACGCGCAAACAGCGTTGCCGAGACCTGCGCCTACGTGATCAGCAAATCACGCCGCCAACATCCGGTACTGCGCACGTGCGCAGGAAAGCCGCTCGCCCGAATCTCCCTGACGGTGAGAATCGGCGGCCGAGGTGGTCTCCCTCACCCTCACGTTGATCAGCGGCATCGCGTCTCCTTGTCGCGTGGCCGGCCACTTGCCGGTAGATGCGATCGTCCTCTGACGATGGGATCGCCGCATCGGGACGATGCCCAATTTCGGCAGACAAGCCGCATGTCTCATTTGCCCCACGGCGCTCGTCAAGGCGACGTTCACCATGGGCACTGGCTTGGCACTTCGCCGATGGGCGCGGTCCACGCGAGTTGCCTGCTGAGGGTTTCGTCAGGAACCCGACGGGCCAAGCTCGATTCCGCTGCGAGCGCGACCGCGCCACATCGGTGCTCGGCGACACGGTCGAGAACGGCGCAACAGCCGCGCCTTTGACCCTGCCCTATGACGCGCGTTCGGTCGCGCCCGACCAGGTACTACCCGTCGCTCGT
>CAZCCS010000401.1:0-3153 GCA_964497005.1 uncultured Acidimicrobiaceae bacterium
CGTTAGTGCTGCGCCGGCGCCGGCGGCTCCGGCGACACCGTGACGGGCCGCCCGCCCCGTGCCGGCCCGCCCCGCGCCGCCCCGCCGTCACGTCCACTCCTGCCGGCGCAGCTCGTAGAGGGCGATCGCCGCGGCGGTGGCCACATTCAGCGAGCCGACCCTTCCGAGCAGCGGGAGGAACGTGACCGCGTCGCAGGCTGCCAACGTCGCCGGCGACAAACCGTGGTCCTCGTTGCCGATGGCCAGGCACACGTCGGGGCCGGCGCTGAGCAGGTGCATCGGAACAGCGGCGTCGGCGAGTTCCAGGCCGACGACCGAGAACCCGTCCTCCCGGGCCGCGTCCGCAGCTTCGGGCCCCTTGTCGAAACTCGTCCACGACAGGTAGCGCTCGGTGCCCATCGACACCTTCCCGGACTTCTGGCTCGCCGGGCTGATCGTCGTGCCGGCGAGGTACAGGTGCTCGACCCGGTAGGCGGCTGCCGTCCGGACGATCGACCCGACGTTGTACGGAGAGTGGACGCTGTCCAAAAGCAGGGCGACCCGGCCGGCGGTCCGGCGGTTCCATTCACGATGCAGCCGCTTCAGGTCCGTTGGCCCCAGTTGCTTCATCTCGGCAGGCTCACTGTCTCGTCAGGCTCATCGGCACTCATCGGGATGAGACCTTGAGGATCCGGTAGCCCTTCTTCGACGAAACGCGTTCGACCTCGTACCCAACCGAATCGAGCCAGGCGGCCAGGGAGTCCGAACCGAGGTGGCGGTGAACCACCAGCCAGGCCGAGCAGCCAGGCGCGAGGCGCTTGAGCCAGCCCGACAACAGCTCCTGCAGCGCGCGCTTCCCGATCCGTATCGGCGGATTGGACCAGATGCCCTCGAACAGCAGATCCTCGGGCACCCGATCCGGCGTTAGCGCACGAACCCCGGAGAGCCCGAGGTGGCGAGCGTTCTCCGCTGCCAGCTCGACCGCCCGTTCGTTGACGTCGACCGCCCAGATGGTCGCCGCCGGCGACCGGTGCGCAAGCGTGCACGCGATCGGGCCGTAGCCGCAGCCGAGATCGAGCAGGTTCCCTGACGGGGGAGGCGCCGGCGCCGCCCTCAGCAACTCAAGCGTCCCAGCGTCCACCCCGCCCGCCGAAAACACACCGCGGTCAACCACGAGCGTCGTCTCGAAGTCCGGCAACGACAGCCGTACTTCGGCCCTTCGAGATCCGACACCAGGGGCCGGCGAGAAGTAGTGATCGGGGGACACGCTGGGGGACATGCTGCCAGTGAACCTACCGGTACGATGGAGCAGTGGCCGCCTACCAGATCCGTCTTTTCGGGGACCCGGTCCTGACGCAGAGATCCGCCGAGGTGACTGACATCGACGGGAAGCTCGCACGCCTCGTCGACGACATGGTCGAGACGATGCACGAAGCCAACGGTGTCGGGCTCGCGGCTCCCCAAGTGGGCGTGCAGAAGCGGCTGTTCGTATACCAGCTCGAAGACCAGGACCCGGTAGCGATCATCAATCCCGTCATCGCGGAGACCCGCGACGAGTGGGAATACGACGAGGGGTGCCTGTCCATCCCCGGTCTGTTCTTCCCGATCGTCCGCCCCAAGGAGGTCCACCTCACCGGCTACGACCTCGACGGGAACGAGATCTCCATAGAAGCCGACGAGTTGGAGGCGCGCTGTTTCCAGCACGAGCTCGATCACCTCGACGGCCGGCTCCTGATATCGGTCCTCGACAAGGACCAGCGCAAGCAGGCGATGCGCGAGCTTCGCCGGCGGGCCGAGGCCGTAGGCAGCGAAACCAGCTGAGGGGCTAAGTCTGCGCGTCGCTTTCCTCGGCACGCCCGAGCCTGCCGCCACAGCCCTGCGCGCCATCGTGCAGGCCGGCCACGACGTGCCGGTCGTGGTGACCCGGGCTGACAAACGCCGCGGCCGCAACGCTCCGCCCTCGCCCAGCCCGGTCAAGGCCGCGGCGCTCGAGCTGGGCCTGCCGGTGACAACCCGGGTCGAAGACGTGCTCGAAGCGGACGTCAAGCTCGGGGTGGTCGTGGCGTTCGGCCGGATCATCAAAGACGATGTCCTCGAGCGGGTCCCCATGGTCAACGCACACTTCTCCCTGCTCCCACGCTGGCGAGGCGCGGCTCCGGTGGAGCGGGCGATCCTTGCCGGCGACAAAGAAACCGGGGTGTGCCTCATGGCCATCGACGCCGGGCTCGACACCGGACCGGTCTACGGGTGCCGAAGTGTCGCGATAGGAGACGAAGAGACCGCGGACCAGCTGCGGGAGAGGCTCTCGGAAGTGGCCGCACACATGCTGGTCGAGGCCCTGGATAAGGGCCTCGGTGAGCCAGTGCCTCAGGAGGGCGAGCCCACCTACGCAAAGAAGCTCGAGCCGACCGAGCTCCGGCTCGACTGGAACCGCCCGGCGGAAGAGCTCAACCGGCTCGTAAGGCTCGGCCGGGCCTGGACGACCTGGAGGGGACGTCGCATGCTCGTGCTCGCAGCACGCGTTGTGCCCGACCCGGGCGGCGACCCGCCGGGGAGCCTGCGCGGACCGGTCGTGTCCACCGGCCACGGAGGCCTGCAGCTTTTGACCGTCCAGCCCGAAGGCCGCTCCCCAATGCCCGCCGGCGACTGGCTCCGCGGCGCTCGGCCCGCTCCCGATGAGGTCCTCGGGGCATGAGTCCGGGCCAGGGTCGGTCGGCGATCCGGGGTCGGCCGCCCCGAACCCGGGCGGTCACCGCAAGGGGAGTGGCGCTCGAAGCGCTTGTGGCCATCGAAGACGGTGCCCGGGCGAACATCGTCGTGCCGCGGCTTCTGGGCACCCACCGACTCAGCGAGCGCGACCGGAACCTGGTGACCGAACTCGTCTACGGCACCTGTCGCATGCAACGCGCGTGCGACTGGGTATCGGACCGGTTCGTCAAGGGCAGCATCGACGCGCAAGTCCGCGCCGCGATCCGTCTCGGCGTCTACCAGTTGCTTCGGACCCGGATACCCGCTCACGCGGCGGTCGCCGCGACGGTCGAGGAGGTGAACGGACCGGGGCGCTCGGTCGTCAACGCGGTTCTGCGCCGGTGCTCCGAGCTGGTCGCCAAAGAGGCGATCGTCTGGCCCGACCCTCCAACCGAGCTGAGCTACCCGGATTGGATCGTGGCCAGG
>CAZCCS010000402.1:0-3142 GCA_964497005.1 uncultured Acidimicrobiaceae bacterium
GAGCACAATCACGCCGCTCTGAGCCACGCTCACTACCCGCACCAGGACTTCGAGCAGGAGCACCAAGGCGAGGCCCACGTCCACGACCACGCTGCTCCCGCCACTTCACGAACGGCGAAGAAGGCCCCCGCCAAGAAGACCGCCGGCTGAGCAGCCCGGCCCGCGCGGGTAGGCGGCCGCCATTCAGGGCCCTCCGGATAGGCGGCACCTGGCCGTCTGAGCAACACGGACCGCCTTACAGAAGAAAGAACCGGTCATTCCGGAGGTGGCATGTGCCGATACCCGGTGCATGGCACCCAGGAGGGAGCCGCTTCGTCGGCAGCTGAAAAGGGTTTCGAGTGAACTGGACCGCATGGCGGAAGTGCGCGTCCGTCGGCCGCTCAACCCAGAGGAGCGGCGGCGCTACCACGAGCTGCTCGCCATGGAGCGCCTCCTCTCGGTGATAACCGTCGAACTGTAGATTTCCGGCGCCAGCTGTTTGGGAAAGCAGATCGGCGGGTAGGACGCCGCCAGCTGGCCAGGCAACGCACTCTCGAGTTGACCTCTTCTGGGCGGCTTACCGAGGGCGGTCCCCGCGGGCGGAAGCGGGGGCACCCTTGAGGTCGGCAGCCAACCATCAGTGAGAGCCGCGGCGAGGGCACGGGGACCCGCCGGTATCAAACGCCGGGATCAGCGCTCTGATAATCGGGGCGTCGAATCCGACCCCGAAGGGGACATCCGCCACCCGCTGAGCGAGGTCGGATTCCGCCCCGCCAGGTCCGCGAAAGTGACCCGGCCCCACCCCCAGGCCCGGGTCACCTTCGGCGCTACCCCTTCAAGGCCCTATCTCAGCACGGCTGTGTCAACCGCCGACCAACCCCCGCCCAACCTCAGGCCTGAAAGATGCGCGATCGCCGCTATTGGTGCCGCTCCCAGGGACCACGGCGCGAAAGAGCCCGACCCCCCAGGGCGGCGGGGACCGGGCTCTTGGCACCGAACCCGAAAAACACCGGTGCCCCCCTCACCGTATGGACACACCACGCTTAGATCGACGATTTTCTCGGAATTCTCCTGTATTGCCCGCTTGTCCCCGGTCCCGTAGGGGACCCGGCGATGCATCCGCTCCCCCTCCCGGCGACGAATAGGTTTCGATGGTCGACGTGAGAGACACGAGCGACGTCACCTTGGTGGTCGCCATCGCCCGCTGGAACGAAGCCGCCCTCGCCGAGGCCTACCGCCGCCATGGTGGTGCGGTGCAGTCCCTGGCACGAAGGCTCCTCGGCTCCGACTCCCAAGCCGAGGACATCACCCAGGAGGTATTCGTACAGCTCTGGGAGCAGCCGGAGCGGTTCGACCACGCCCGCGGGAGCCTGCGCAGCTACCTCCTGTCGATCGCCCACAACCGGGCGGTAGATCAACTGCGATCCACCAGGGCGCGTACTTCCAGGGAGGAACGCAGCGCCTCTGAAGTGGCAGCATCGGACTACGACATCGAACGTCATGCTTGGGACCTTCACGTGAGCGAGCAAGTGCGTCGGGCTTTGGTAGACCTCACCGACGATCAGCGCCAGGCGATACAACTCGCGTACTTCGGCGGGCACACCTATCGCCAGGTCTCTGCAGTACTCGGTGAGCCCGAAGGAACGATCAAGGCCCGTATTCGCAGCGGGCTGGTCAACCTGCGACGTGCCCTGGAACGAGAGGGAATCCGGCTGTGACCGGTATCGAAACCGAGGGTTGCGGTCCCGTCAGCGAGCTACTCGGCGTGTACGCCATCGATGCGCTGGATGCAGACGAGGCCGCATTCGTCGCCGCACACCTGCGATCCTGCCCCCGGTGCGCCCAGGAGGTTGACCAACACCGTGAGGCGATGGCCCTCCTGGCCGGCGGCGGAGGGCAGGCACCGTCGGGGTTGTGGGAACGCATCGCAGAGTCGATCGGCGCCGACCGCGGCAGCCCGCCCTCGCGACCGGCACCGGACGTGGTTTCGATAGGCCGCCCCCGCCGTCGACGGCCGAAAGGTCTGTGGCTCGGAGGGATTGCGGCTGCAGCCGCCCTGATTGTTGTCGTGGGGGTGCAGACCGCCCGGGTCGACCAGCTCAACCATCGCGTCGACCGGCTGAGCAGCGCGGTCGGCCAGGCGGGAGGTCTTCCGGGGCTGGCCCCAGCCCTGGTTGACCCGTCAGGCCGCCACTACACGCTCACCGCTACCACCAGCGGGCGGCCGGTGGGCCAGTTGATCGTCCTCCCATCAGGCACCTCGTACCTGGTTGGATCGCGGCTGCCCCAACTGGCGCCGGGGTTCACCTATCAGTTGTGGTCAATGTTCGATCGCCGCCCAATCTCGGTCGGGGTGCTCGGTGCCCACCCCGGCACAGTTGCGTTCAGGGTCGACCCGTCGATCCGGGCAGCCGCCTACCTGATCACGGTCGAAGTCGCCGGTGGGGTGATCGCTCCAACGGGCGATCCGGTGGCCAAGGCAGCTACCTGAACCGCAGGTCCGCGGATATTGGGGCGGTCGACGTCCAAACCGCCGGCCGCGACGAATACAGGACATGGAGTTCGACATCGAGGACTACAAGCGGCGAACGGATCGTCTCCGCTGGGACGACCTGGATTTCAGCTGCTTCGCATCGGAGCCTCTCGCATCCGGGGCGCTGCGCTGCCTGAGATACATGCACGACGTCGAGTTCCACACCGTCTGCTACTTGCGCGACCTCCTGGTGAGCCCCGCGCATGCCGATCCTGAGATCACCTCCTTCCTGTCGTTCTGGGTCTTCGAGGAGTTCTGGCACGGCGAGGCCCTCGCCGCGGTGCTGGCCGCCCACGGGGAACCGTCCGGTCAGGATCGGATCGCGACAATGCGCCGGCGCCTCGGGTGGACAGAGAGGCTGAGACCGTTGTGCATGATGGCCGGCTCGGCGATCGCGGGGGAACACTTCATCGCGGTCCACATGACATGGGGAGCGATCAACGAGTGGACCACCCAGGCCGGCTACAGCCAGCTCGCTCGACGGGCCGGCCACCCCATTCTCGCCGAACTGCTCCGACGGATCATGCGTCAAGAGGGTCGTCACATCGACTTTTACGCTTCCCAGGCCGACCGGCGGTTGGCCGCAAGCCGGCGAGCCCAGCGCCTCACCCGCCTGGCTCTCACCCGGTT
>CAZCCS010000403.1:0-3134 GCA_964497005.1 uncultured Acidimicrobiaceae bacterium
ACGCCGTTGGTGTTTTCGGTGGTGAACTCCAACTCGAATCCGGTCGGGTCGATCGCGCCGGCCCCAACCCCGAGCGCGTAGAGAAGGCAGTCCTTCGACGTCCACGACGACTCTTTCGGCTCGCTCTTGCTTCCCGCTGCGTCTGGATTAATCGGCATACCCGGACTGTAGAGCGCAAAGCTTGCAGCTCGCCTGTTGCGGCGGCGGGCACGGACGGTTTTGCGGTACATCTCGCGTCAGCGGGACGTGTGGAACATAAACATTGAATTTTGCACCGCAAAGCCCGACTGTCCCTCAAAGCGCGCCGGCGTCTCCCACTCGAGCGGGACACCGCCGGCCGGCGCCCCGCCGGCCGCCCCCGCCCGTACACGCCGGCCCTCAGGCGAGCGTTACCTCGACCGAAAGCTCGTCCCCGCCGGCCTCCATGCGAAGGTCCTCGATCACGCCGGCCTGGCGCAGGTCGTCGGCGACGGAGGAAAGCGTTGTGAGCATGACCTCCGGGGCGCGCAGGACCACGCCGGCGACAGGCGCCCGCAGCGAGACGCCGGCCTCCGTCTTCGCGCGGCGCACCTCGGCCAGGACCTCGCTCGCCCCTTCCAGCACAGAGAGATCGGCGCCGGAGCTCTCGGGCAGATCGGCGGAGGACGGCCAGGCAGAGCTGTGAATTGATCCCTCTTGCCACCACGACCACACTTCTTCGGTCACGAACGGCAACACGGGGGCGAAGAGCCGCAACAGGACCGACAGACACACCCGCAGCGCAGCCCTGGCAGACGTCGCACGGTCATCGCCGAGGCTCCCGTACGCCCGGTTCTTCACCAGCTCCAGATAGTCGTCGCAGAACGACCAGAAGAAAGACTCGGTCCTCTCCAGCGCACGCGCGTAGTCGTAGCCCTCGAACGCCGCAGTGACCTCGTCGACGAGCAAGCGAAGCGATGCCAGTAGAGAGAGGTCGACGGGTTCGGACACGACGGAGAGGTCTGCCGGCGCCTCGCCGGTCTCCAGCACGAACCGGCTGGCGTTGAGGATCTTGATCGCCAGCTTGCGACCGATGCGCATCTGGCCCTCGTCGAACGCGGTGTCGGTTCCCGGCCGGCCGCTCGCGGCCCAGTAACGAACGGCGTCCGAGCCGTACTTGTCGAGCAGGTCCATCGGCGTGACCACGTTGCCCCGCGACTTCGACATCTTCTTGCGGTCCGGGTCGAGTATCCAACCCGAGATCGCCGCGTCGCTCCACGGCAGGCAGCCGAACTCGAGGTGACTGCGAACGATCGTGGTGAACAGCCACGTCCTGATGATGTCGTGCGCCTGCGGACGCAGATCCATCGGGAACACCCTCGAAAACAGATCCGAGTCCTCCTCCCAACCCCCCGCAATTTGGGGCGTCAACGAAGAAGTGGCCCAGGTGTCCATCACATCGGGGTCCGCGACGAAGCCGCCCGGCTGGCCCCGCTGTGACTCTTCGAATCCCGGAGGCGCGTCGGTGCTCGGGTCGACGGGCAGGACGTCCTCGGCGGGTACGAGAGGCGACGAGTGGTCCAACTCGCCGTCGGCGTCGAGCCGGTACCAAAGCGGGAACGGGACCCCGAAGAACCGTTGCCGGCTGATGAGCCAGTCGCTGTTCAAGCCTTCGACCCAGTTGGCGTAGCGACTCTCCATGTAGGGGGGATGCCACCGGAGTTCCTTGCCACGCGTCAACAGCTCCTGGCGGTGTTCCAGCGTCTTGAAGAACCACTGCCGGCTCGTGACGATCTCGAGCGGTCGGTCGCCCTTCTCGTAGAACTTGACCGCGTGCTTAACCGGCCTGGGCTCCCCGCGAAGCTCACCCGAGGAGCCCAACAGCTCGACCATCCGGGCCTGCGCCTGGCGCACCGTCCGCCCTGCCAGCTCGTTCCGGTAAAGATCCGCGGCCGCGGGTGGAAGTCCAGCCGGCGCTGAGGCAACCAGGCGCCCATCACGCCCAACGACCGCGCGCACAGGAAGCCCAAGCTCCCTCCACCAAACGACGTCGGTGACGTCACCGAAGGTGCAGATCATCGCCACGCCGGTGCCTTTGTCCGGCTGGGCGAGAGGATGGGTCACGAACGGGACCTCGACGCCGAAGACCGGGGTGCGCACGCTCGATCCGACCAGGCTCGTGTAGCGCGCGTCGTCGGGGTGAGCGACGACAGCGACGCACGACACCAGCAACTCCGGCCGGGTCGTGTCGATCAGCAGATCGCCGCCATCCTCACGATGGAAAACCAGCTGGTAGTAGGCGCCGGTCTGCTCCCTGTCCTCCAGCTCCGCCTGCGCGACAGCCGTTCGGAAGTCGACGTCCCACAACGTCGGGGCCTCCGCCGAGTACGCCTCGCGCCGTGCAAGCAAGCGCAGAAAACCACGCTGCGACGCGCGCCGCGCCCGCGTCCCGATCGTCGTGTAGTGCTGCTGCCAGTCGAACGAAAGACCCAGGTGACGCCATACCGCCTCGAACGCCTTCTCGTCCTCGACGACCAACTGCTCGCAGAGCTCGATGAAGTTAGGGCGCGAAACCGCGACAGGATTCTCACCGCTCTTGAGGCCGCCTCGCACCGGCGGCTCTAATCCCGGCACGTACGGCAGCGACGGATCACAACGCACACCGAAGTAGTTCTGGACCCGCCGCTCGGTCGCCAGGCCGTTGTCGTCCCAACCGATCGGATAGAAGACCGCGAGGCCCCGCATCCGCTTGTACCTGGCGATCGTGTCCGTGTGCGTGTACGAAAACACGTGCCCCACATGCAGCGACCCGCTCACCGTCGGAGGGGGCGTGTCGATCGCATAGATCCGCTCCCGGGTGGCGCTGCGGTCGAACGCGTAGACGCGCTCGGATTCCCAGCGGGAACCCCACTTCTCCTCCAGCCCGTCGAGGCTCGGCTTATCCGGAACGGCTTGCGGCATGATCCCGCTACGGTACTTGTGTGCTGCGCCTCTACGACACCGCATTCGGGACGGTGGCTCCGCTCGAGCTCCGTGACCCGGGCAGGTTGTCCATGTATGTGTGCGGCCCGACGGTCTACGACGAGCCCCATGTTGGGCACGGCAGGTTCACTGTCACGTGGGACGTCCTCCGTCGCTACTTGGCCTGGCGCGGGCTCGATGTGACTTTCGTGTCC
>CAZCCS010000404.1:0-3129 GCA_964497005.1 uncultured Acidimicrobiaceae bacterium
CCGACGAGCGCGTTGACCGATGAGATCGCGGTGATCGAGCGGTTCGGTCTCTCGGTCGGGTCGTCCCCGGAATCAGCCGCCCGCAAGGAAGGGAGGAAGGCCTGGACCATCGCGTACTGCGACACCAGGTTCAGGTCGAGCGATCTCCGGAATACACCAAGTTCGAGGTCATCGACGTCTGTGGCGATTACCTCTTCGGGGAGCGCTCCTCCAGCGACGCCAACCACGTGGCGGAGCGGCGGGTCAACAATGGAGGCGGCGACTTCGCGGAGCTCATCGAGCTCCCGGACATCTGCGACGACGTGACGGTAAGTACTCGGGCGTACATCGACGACCGATTGGAGGTCGATCCCAACCACGGCATGTCCCCGATCAAGAAATGCTTCAGCCACCGCTGACCCGATGGCCCCGGCCGCACCAGTGACGACGATGGTCGCCGCCGAGGCGCCGGCTCGCGGGACGGCATCTTGATCGGTTGCCGGTTGCGGGGTGGTCACCGCGTTGCAGAAGCAAACGGGATACAGCGTGATACACAACTTAGAAACCGCTTCTTTGATACATCTAGGTTGATCGGTATGAGCGGTTAGCAAGGTCTGCTTGGGTAGCCGGAGCGGCTAGGCGGAGCGGCTGGCCACGTCCATCAGGTTGTCGAGATCGCCCGGGCCTCTCACCGCCCGCACGTCCTTGGGGGACAGCCGTTCCCCGCAGCTGGAGCACGTCATCACCGCGTGGGAGATCTTGCCGCACCCCTTGTGCATGATCTGAAGGGGTGGCCCGTCGGGAGCTGCGTACTTGTCCCCCCACTGTCGCATGGCCGTCAGCACCGGCCATAGATCCCGGCCCTTCGGGGTAAGGCGGTAATCGTGGCGAGGCGGATGCTCGCTGTAGGGCACCCTCTCGAGCACCCCCTGCTCCACCAGGTAGCCGAGCCGCTGGTTCAGCACGTTCCGAGATATGCCCAGGCGCTCCTGGAACTGGTCGAACCGAGTTACGCCGAGGAACGCATCTCGGACGATCAGCATCGACCACCACTCGCCCACGACCTCCAGGCACTGCGCTACCGAACAGCGCATGTCGGCGAAGCTTTTCCGTTCCATACCGACCAGGATAGAGGGTTGCTTGATAGAACGCGTCCGTCCCGATCGCGTGCGCGAATGATTCGCCTCTTGTGCGCGCACCACGCGGCGAAGGCGATCGCTGCGTACGAGATCGAAAGGGGAGTGAACAGGTTTGGAAAGAGAAGCAGGATCACTATTGGCGCGTCGACCATGGCCGCCGCAAGGCCGCACGCCAGGATTCCCAACAGGATCCGGAGCATCAGCGGCCGAGCTCCGAACCAGCGACCGAAGCGGTTCGACAGGGGCGACCGAGTTGATCGGACATCCGGTACTGGCGGAGATTCGAGATGAATCGCCGAAACGGCCGGGCCGGGTGAGGAGCCCACAGTGATCTCTTCGGGCCGGCGCTGCTCGCCGAGGAGACCGCGACCGTGGCCGAGGGGATTGCGACCGTTGCCGAGGTGGTGGGCCCCGGCGATGGCCGTGCCGAACATCACGGCCATCATCTCCCTCGTCTGCGCCGACGCGACTTCGATCCTCATGGCGGGCATCCCCTTGGTGACCGCGCTGGCCAAGTTGGCCAGCATCTGCACGGTCAAGGAGAGTCCGAGATGGACGGAGTGGTCCGCCTCGAGTTCCCCGGACTGATAGGAGCCATAGATACGGTGGATCTCCCGACAGAGGCTGATGCTGAAAGCGACGTCGTCTTCCTCGACGAGTGTGAAGCCGCTGTTGTCTACGACGGGTGTGAGCTTTTCTGCGGGCGATGTCATGGAGTGGCCTTCCCAGAGAGGGCTGCAATGACCCGGTAAGTCCGCCCGCAAGTCCTCCCGCGTTCTATCGACATGTATCAAAATTTGCTTGAAAAATACATGGGTTTTGCCACTGGAAACCCCGTTAATCGCCGTCAATCCGGAGCGGATTCCTTCGATCACTTAAGAGTTTCCGCCCAGAAGCCGACCCAACTTCGTTGGCTTCACACCGGCGAGGCAAAAATTGAAACTCTCAATAAGGGCCCGGCGAACCCGTCGGGCCGCATTCGTGTTAGGTATCACAGGATCGGTCCTCTGTGGCGCAGCGGCCGTAGCGGCGATCCATCCTCTGGCGGTCGGCGCCGAGCAGGCAGGGCAGCAGACTTCGCCCTCAGCAGCCCCTTCATCCGGGTCAGTAACGATGCCGAGCACTCAGACGCGTTCCGCGTCGTCCACGAGTTCAGGGTCGGTGGTCGCGGCGGCACCGACTCCGGACGGAACCGGGTTCTGGCGGGTATGGACCAACGGCGCGGTGTCGACCGCCGGCAACGCGGGTTGGCTGGGGGATATGGCTGGGGTTCGTTTGAACGGCCCGGTGATCGGCATCGCGCCGACACCGAGTGGCCGGGGCTACTGGCTCCTCGGCAAGGACGGCGGCGTATTTTCCTTCGGTGATGCGGGCTTCTACGGGTCAACCGGTTCGACCAGGCTCAACGCCGCTGCGCTGGAGATGCAGTCGACCGCGGACGGACGGGGGTATGACTTCGTCGCGGGCGACGGTGGCGTGTTCACATTCGGTGATGCCCACTTCTATGGATCGACAGGGAGCATTCGACTGAACGCGCCAGTTGTCGGTATCGCGGCGACGCCAACCGGCGGTGGGTACTGGCTCGTCGCCAGAGACGGTGGTGTCTTCACCTTCGGAGATGCGAGTTACTACGGGTCCAGCGGAAGCATTCATCTGAACGCACCGATCGTCGGCATGGCGCCAACCCACGACGGACGCGGGTACTGGTTGGTCGGTCAGGATGGTGGCATCTTCACCTTCGGTGACGCCGGCTTCCTTGGTTCAGCCGTGGGGAAGACCGGCGGAAGTCCAGCCATCGCCGTTCTTCCGACGGCGAGCGCCGGGGGATACTGGGTGACAACTCAGAGCGGACTGATCATCCCCTTCGGAGACGCGGCGTCCATGCCATCCCCAGCATCGGGCGGTTCGAGCACGCCAGGTTCGGGCACGCCAGGCTCGGGCACTTCATCGCCCGGTCCGACTTCGTGTTCTGGTGTTGGTGTGGGGGCGGGTGCTGATTTGCAGTCGGTGG
>CAZCCS010000405.1:0-3129 GCA_964497005.1 uncultured Acidimicrobiaceae bacterium
GGCTGCCGCCTGGCTGCTGACGACGATTGCATCGGCCGGCTGGATGCTGTACCGGCCCCCGGACGACGTCACCGTGCCGTTCAGGGTGACGTTCTGGCCGGCGAGCGATGCCGAGCACGAGAATTTCGTTCCTGCCTGCTCCTTTATCCCCCCGGGGCACTCAACCCGGACGTTGGTCACCGGGTACCGGGCCTTGAGCTGGGAGGCGATCCCCGAGTCGAGACTCTTCGTGTTCAACCTGTGATCCGGGCCAAGGCCACACCCTGCAGCTGCCAACGCAGCCGCGGCGGCTGCTGCAACGAATCGCCGGTAACCCACGGCGGCGGATAGTACACACGGCCTATCGTGACTGGATGGCCAGCGACATGAAGCCCCGCAGCCGTGACGTCACCGACGGCTATGAGCGGGCACCGGCCCGGGCCATGCTCCGGGCGATCGGGATGACCGACAAGGACTGGGAGAAGCCTCAGGTTGGCGTCGCCTCCTCTTGGAACGAAGTAACCCCGTGCAACATGCCGCTGGACCGTCTGGCCAAGCAGGCCAAGGAGGGCATCCGAGAGGCCGGCGGCTTCCCGATCGAGTTCGTCACCATCGCTGTCTCCGACGGGATCTCCATGGGTCACGAGGGGATGCGGGCGTCTCTGGTCAGCCGGGAGGTGATCGCCGACTCGGTGGAGACCGTGATGCACGCCGAGAGACTGGACGCGATGGTCACCTTCGCCGGCTGCGACAAATCGTTACCCGGCATGCTCATGGCCGCGGCGAGGATCAACCTGCCGACCGTCTTCCTGTATGGGGGATCGATCCTTCCCGGCAAGGGACTCAAGGGCGAGGCGATAGACATCACGACCGTCTTCGAGGCCGTCGGTGCTAAGGCGGCCGGCGGGCTGACCGACGACGAGCTTGCGCTGATCGAGCGAAACGCGTGCCCGACGATCGGAAGCTGCGCCGGGATGTTCACCGCGAACACCATGGCGTCGGTCTCGGAGGCCCTGGGTATGGCATTGCCGGGTTCGGCTTCACCGGCGGCGGTCGACCCTCGGCGGGACGACCTCGCCCGGGAAACCGGAACGGCGGTGATCCACCTCCTGGAAGCGGGCATCCGTCCCCGCGACATCATGACCAAGCAGGCGTTCGAGAACGCCATAGCCGTCACGATGGCCCTCGGCGGGTCCACCAACGCCGTGCTGCACCTGCTCGCCATCGCTCACGAAGCCAGGGTGGATCTGACCCTCGGCGACTTCGACCGGGTCGGCCGGAAGGTTCCCCATATAGCCGACACCAAGCCCCACGGCCGGTTCCACATGGTCGACATCGACAGAGTCGGCGGGGTGCCAGTGGTGATGCGGGAGCTCCTGGACGCAGGCCTGATCAACGGAGATTGCCTGACGGTGACCGGGCGCACCGTCGCCGAGAACATCGCGGCGCTCGACCCGCCGGCCCCCGACGGGAACGTTGTCCGCCCGATCTCCGACCCCATCCACGTCGACGGTGGGATCGCCATCCTCAGCGGGACCCTCGCCCCGCTCGGCGCGGTCGTCAAAGTCGCGGGCATCGACCGGGACCGCTTCGACGGGACGGCACGGGTGTTCGACGGCGAGGACAAGGCGATGGAGGCGATCCTCGCCGGCGACATCAAGCCAGACACAGTGCTGGTGATCCGCTACGAAGGGCCGAAGGGCGGTCCAGGCATGCGCGAGATGCTCGCGGTCACAGGGGCGATGAAGGGTGCCGGCCGCGGCGCGGATTGCGCTCTCGTCACCGACGGCAGGTTCAGCGGTGGCACCCACGGCTTCTGCGTTGGTCACGTCGCGCCCGAAGCCGTCGACGGCGGACCGATCGCGTTGGTCACTGACGGTGACCGCATCGTCTTCGACGTCCCGTCCCGGACGATCGATTTGATGGTGGAACCGGCCGAGCTGGAGCGCCGGCGCACGGGGGTCAAGGCCCCCGAGCCGCGTTACAAGTCGGGTGTGCTCGCCAAATACGCCCGGCTGGTCGCCGGGGCGGAACGAGGCGCTATCACCGAACCGTGATCGCCTTGGATGTGGCCGGCTCGAACGTAGGCGAGGAACCGCTCGACCGCCCGAACCGTATGGCGTGTGCGCAGCGAGGCGTAGATGTCGAAAGCGTGCTGCGCGTAAGGCAACTCCGCGTACACGACCGGCTGATTCGACACCGCCCGAAGCGCGTCAGCCATCCGGCGTGCACCTTCAACGGGGACCAGTGAGTCGTTGGTGCCGTGTATGACCATCGTTGGCGGCGCCGCCTCGCTGACCCAGTGGATCGGAGAGGCCTCGAGCCACCGGTCCCTTCCGGTAGCGAGCGGGCACTTCAACACAAAACGTTCTATGAACTTGATCGTCTGGGGTGGACCGCCATGCCCGTCCCAGTCGGTGAGGTCGTAAACCCCATAGAACGGGACGGCCGCCTGAACGGACGTGTCAGCATCCTCGAAGCCGGGCTGGAATTCGGGGGCGTTCGCCGACATCGCAGCCAGCGAAGACAGGTGACCTCCGGCGGAACCGCCGGTTATCACAACGAAGTTCGGATCTCCGCCATAGCGCTCGATGTTGGCCTTGACCCAGGCGATGGCCCTCTTCACGTCGACGATGTGGTCCGGAAAGGTCGCTCGGGGGCTCAGCCGGTAGTTGATCGGAACGCATATCCAGCCGGCTTCGATCAGGCGGTCCATCAAGGGGTACGCCTGCCATTTGGTCTCCCCGCTGACCCAGCCGCCACCGGGGACTTGGATCAGGACCGGCGCCTTGCCGTCCGTGGGAAGGTCTTCGCGGGCCCAGATATCTAGGAGATTTCGCTTTCCCGCCGGCCCGTACGAGATGTCGCACGCCCGCAACCGGGACCGCCGGCCGATCCAGGAGGGAACCGGACCCAGCTTTGGCACCGGCGGGCTCTCCGGTGGAGCAACACCCATGGCCTCGGCTCTCGCCCGGTATTCGGTGCCGAGCCCGTCACGGAGGGCCTTTTCGAGGACCCTCCCAGAGTCGGAGGCGGCGCGCTGGAGCTCCACCAAACCGGCTGCCGACGCAGCCTGCGCGGCGATACGCAAGCCTCCGTCACGAGTTCGCCACTTCCCTCCGCGGAGAGCCAGCCCAGTTCGGAGCAACT
>CAZCCS010000406.1:0-3120 GCA_964497005.1 uncultured Acidimicrobiaceae bacterium
TAGCCGGATGCCAGCTTCGTCGAGACATCGACCAGCTGGTCCAGCCGACTCGCCGCCGCCCCGCTGTCGATTGAGGCCCGAGCTTTCACCAGCCCCTGTTCAAGGTCGCCGGCGATCCCCGCGACCATGAGCCCTGCCGCGGCGTTCAGCAAAACGATGTCCCTATGAGCCCCGTCCTCCCCCGCCAACACCCGACGGGCGAGAGCGGCGTTCGTCGCTGGGTCATCCCCGAGCAGATCGTCGAGGTTCGCCGGCGCCAACCCGAGAGCGACAGGGTTGATCACCTCGGGCTTGATCTCCGACTCCGGATCCAGTCCTTCGTCGGCGCGCCACCGGTACATCGTCGACGGCCCGGTCGTCGACAGTTCGTCGAGACCGTCGGCCCCGTGCACGACTACCACTTCGACCGCGCCCGCGGCCGCGAGGACGCGCGCCATCTTCTGCGCCATCGCGGGGTCGCCCACCCCCACCACCTGGCGGCGAACCCGGGCCGGGTTGGCGAGCGGACCGAGAAAGTTGAAAGCGGTCGGCACCCCGAGCTCTCGGCGGACCGGGGTGGCGTGCCGCATGGCGGGGTGGAACCGCGGTGCGAAGCAGAACCCGATTCCGGCCTCCTCGATGCAGCGGGCCACGCCGTCCGGCCCCAGGTCGATCACCACGCCGAGCGCCTCGAGCAGGTCGGCCGATCCCGCCTTCGACGAAGCCGCCCGGCCGCCGTGTTTGCACACGGGAACGCCCGCGCCGGCGACCACCAGGGCCGCGATGGTGGAGATGTTGATCGTCCCGCTGCGGTCGCCACCGGTCCCGCAAGTGTCGACCAACCTGCCGGCGACGTCCGGGGGCACCACCACTCGTTCCGAAGCAGCGAGCATGGCTGTCACGAGCCCGGTCATCTCCTCCACCGTCTCGCCCTTGCACCGCAGCCCGAAAACAAACGCCGCCACCTGCGCCGAAGTCGCATTCCCCTCCAGCACGTCACCCAGGGCTATGGCCGCCTCCACGCTGGAGAGGTCCGCGCCGGCGGCGAGCCGGCTCAGAACGCCTGGCCAGCCGCCCAGGTCATCGATGGACAATTGCTAAGCGGAGCGACGCCGCCGGCGAAGGATCCGCCGGCGCTCGCGCTCGGTCGCCCCACCCCAGACGCCGTCCTTCTCCCGGACTGCGAGCGCCCACTCGAGGCAGGCCCGCTGCACGGGGCAGGAGGCGCAGATCGCCTTGGCGTCCTCGGCGTCCTCGTCGGACACGGGATAGAAGATGTCGGGATCCACCCCGCGGCAAGCGGCCTTCTGCCGCCACACGAGCGTCTTGTTGTCCTTCACGTCACTCATCTGCGTTCCCGTCGCGGACTGTTGTCGGGGTCAACCGGCCGGAAACCGTAGTTTGACCCAACCTCTCGGTGCCTGTCTACCCCATTACAACCCGAAAAGGTCCCCCAGCAGGCTTTTCTTGGTCTCCTCGGACAGGAGGGTCTGCTCGTTGTACTCGGGATGGGCAACCCCCAGCCTGACCGCCTCCGCACGAAAACGCGCAACCTGCTCCGGATCTAACGAGAACCCCACGTAGTGCACCGCGGCGGTCACCTCGTCCCTGGTGAGCTGTGAGGCGTGCGACGGGTCCACGTCAGCCGAGACGACCACAGCATCGGGTCCGTCGCCGATAACCAGGCGGGGAGCTCGCTCGATCCCCACCAGGCGGGGGAGCCAATACTCCATCTCGTCGCGCGAAGTCAGCTCGATGAACATCGTCGCCGACAGTTGACCGGGTTCGGGGATCAACGGGTTGTAAGTATCGAGTTCTTCCTGAATGGACTCGTCGGTGAAAAGCTTCTCCGCCCGAGCCATCTCCTGTATCTGAAAGCGGATCGTCTCGCGGTTCTCGAAAACGAACGTGACGATCGGCCCAACCGGAACCCGCCGGATCTTCTTCAGCTGGATGATCCGTTCCCGGTACTCGGCTCGCTCCCGCTCGTAGGCCCGGACGTCGGCGATGTCATCAAGGGTCAACAGCTGGTTCCCAACGGCCATCGATCAGTCCTCCTCTTCTGATAGCCCATAAGCGCGGGCCATGAACTGCAACGGGTGCAGCGGCACCCGCCCGGTCTCCTGCGCGATCGCCCCGTTGGCCAAATGGCAGTCGCCGACGACGGCGTCGGGTTCGGCGCGCTCGATTGCTTCGCGCAGGGGCTGTGCGACCTTGCGGGCGAGCTCGTAGTTCTCGCTGCGCAGGCCCCAGGTCCCGTCGATACCCGAGCACTTCTGCACAAGGGCAACCTTTGTCCCGGTGAGCTTGATCAGATCCCGGCTGCGAAGGCCGATGTTCTGAGCCTGCAGGTGGCAGGGCGCGTGGTAGGCGGTCGTCTCCGGCACCTCGCCCTTGAACTCGGTGTCGATGCTGGTGCCCTCGCCTTTGTGGAGCCGCCAAAGGTACTCGGAGGCGTCGTAGGTGTGCTCGGCAACCAGCCGGGCTTCGGCAGTGCCGAGGTACTCGGGGTAGTCCCGCTTGACCACGTACCCGCAGGTGGGCTGGGGAACGACGATGTCCCGTCCCCGACTGACCGCATCCGCCAGCGCGGCAACGTTTCGCTTCGCCTGCTTGCGGAACGGCTCGAACTCCCCGCTGTGAAGCCACGGGGCGCCGCAACAGCCGACGTCGGCGGCGAGATCGCAGCTGACCCCGTTGTGCTCGTAAACCGCGACGAGATCCTTGCCCACTCCAGGGTTCTGGTATTCGACCATGCAGGTGGGAAAAATGGCGGCCTTCGCCTGCTCGCCCCTGCCGAGCCTCCCCTGGCCCCGCGCGGCTCGCTTCTTGAACCACGTGGTGAAGCGCGTTCGCGCGTATGGGGGAAGCACGCGCTCTGATGCGATGCCGACGGTTTTGTCCATCAACTTGCGGACGACCGACCCCGGCGTGCCCGTCATCGCATTGGTGAGCGGGGCGGTGAGGGTGCCGATCTTTCCGAGGAGGTCGGTCCGGCCGAGAGCCTGCGTCGCCAGCTTTCCTCGCAGTGTTCCACCGGTGCGGCTCTTGATCGCCTCGGCCCGCAGCATCAGCCTCGGGAAGTCCAGTTGCCACTCATGAGGCGGGATGTAGGGGCATTTGATGTAGCAGAGCTTGCAC
>CAZCCS010000407.1:0-3115 GCA_964497005.1 uncultured Acidimicrobiaceae bacterium
TCCGGCCGCTTCGGGACCGTGAGGCCCCGGGTTCGAATCCCGGGCCCCCGACCATTTTCTGAATACGAAGTTGGACGCCGCGCGGGCCAGCACGGCGGTGCCGTGCAGCAACCGGCGCAGCAACCCGACGCTTGGTACGGAACCGTGAGGTCGCTGCTCGATCCTATCCAGCTGATCGAGGACCTCACGGTTCCTCGGAGCGGCGGGCATCACTTGGCTTGGCGTCCTTATGTTCACCGGCCTCCTCGTGTGTGCTCGAGACCGGCCTTCCCCAGGTGTCGTTCCGCGCGCCTCTTCTCTCGCAAGCCGGCGCTCTTTGCCTGATTGCCGCAATCGTCCATCGAGCACCAGCGACGCTTGCCGGGCCGCGACGAGTCGAGGAACAACAGCGTGCACTCAGGGCCTGCGCACTCTCTTATCCGCGCCATCAACTGGGGATTCGACATCAGGTCGGCAGCATCGCGAGCGATCGTCGATAGCGCCTTCGGCAAGGACGCGCCCTCGGCCCAGGTCACCGCCCGAGCCCCCGCATCGAGGACCGGGGTGAGGGGCGTCTCCTCAGCCCACCGGTTGATCGCGCTCACCGCCGCCGGAGTCGGCGGGTTCGACATGACTGCCTCGTAGATCGCCTCTCGCAGCGCCGTCACGGAGCGAAGGTCCTGCTCCGTACACCCGGCCGGCTCCCTCGTCAATCCGGCCTGGACAAACCAGCGGTCCACATCTTCCGGGCGTCGCAAACGCTCGATGTTCAGGCGGCGTCGGGATCCAAGGGTGGCGACCAGGTCGAGGCACAGCCGTCCACTGCGGAACACGAAGTCGGAGCGGTCGGGGTGGATCCGAGAAGCGGCTTGACCCGTCATCGGCTGCTCGTTAACATGCGCGTACCAGTTTAACCGGTACATAGGACGGGAGGCAACGTCGGTGCAACATTCCGAAACCCAGGAGGAGACATTGGCGGTCGCGATCGACCGAGTCGACGACGCCCTCAGGGCGATGTGGCGGGGCGATCCCGAGCCGTATATGGCGCTCTGGGCGCACCGCGATGACGTCACCTTGATGGGGGCTCTGGGACCGGTCGAGAGAGGCTGGAGGGATGTGGGCGAAACCTTCCGGTGGGTCGGCGCCAAGTTCAAAGACGGCTCCGAGTCGACGATCGAACGGATCGCCGTCGGGGAGAGTGGCGACCTCGCGTACTCAATCGGCTATGAGCGGCGGACGGCACGTCTCGACGACGGTGCACTCGAGGAGAGGACCCTCCGCGTCACGCACCTCTATCGCCGGATCGAGGGGCTCTGGTGTCTGATCCATCGCCATGCGGATGTCCCACCCGTCGACCCTCGGAAGGCCGGCAAGTCATGACGGCGCGGCGGATCGAGGGCGACTGGCCCGACCTGATGCAGCGGCTGGAGCATTCCGAGGGGCGGTTCGTTCAGGGCGATGCCGCGGCCTACAAGGAGCTTTGGGCCCGAACCGACGACGTCGTCGTGATGGGGGCTTTCGGAGGCGTTGAGCGAGGCTGGCACGAGGTCTCGGACCGCCTTGACTGGGCCGCCTCAAGGGGCGCATCCCAGGGTTATGAGTTCGAGGTGCTCGCGGAGTACGTGTCGGAGCACATGGGCTGCCGCGTCGGACTGCAGCACTACGCGAATGGACGCACGCTCCGCGTCACGGAGGTGTTCACCAAGCAGCCTGAGTGGCGGCTCGTGCACCGCCACGCCGATTGGCTGGTGCCGCGCGGGGACCGGACCGTGATGCGGTAGGGCTCGGCTCGCCGGTCGACTCCGGACAATGCCAGCTCTCGACCGTGAAGGATGGTTATCGACGCCCGCGCATGCGTATGCGCGCCGTCATGGAAGCCAATAGATCTGATTCTCGAGCGAGTCCTTGTCGTGGCCGCGGATGAACTTGTCCAGCCCGTCCACCCATATCCGGATGGTTCCCTTGGCGCGCGGGTATCGCCTGGGGGAGACGAGCAGAATCCCGTTGTGCGATTCGCCGGACCTCACGACCTGCTGGTGCAGCCGCGCGAAGTCCTGCACGTTGTCCGTAACCAAGACGCGCCGCCGCTCAGCGGCCGCTCGCATTAGGTCGGGATCCGTCTTCCCCTCGAGTTCGGGGTTGCCCTGGACGGCTTCCACGTCGTGACCTCGTTCGCTGAGTTGCTCGGCAATTGCGGCGTCGAGCATCTCGTCGAGCAGCAGCCTCACCTGCGGAGAGCGGCCTGCTCTCTCTTCCAGCGCTCCTCGAGGCGCTCCGCCTCCTCATGGTTGCGGCGGATCCACGAGTCGACCTCATCCTGAAAGTCGGTGTAGTAGCCGACCGCGGCCTGCACCTGCTCGGGTCGAAGTCCGAGATAGCGCGCGGCTGCCGCGACATCGCCCTTGGATTCCCAGACCGTTTCCATGACCTGCCAGACATCGAGGCGCCGGCCTTCGATCGACGCCCGCCGTCCGGCCGGAGCGTCTCGGAAGACGATGCCCGGATGCCGCTCGCGACGGAGCCCCTCGTCGAGCAGCGTCCGCGCGAAGGTGAGCGGGTTCACGCCTCGATCCTTGGCGATGCTCTCCAAGGCCTCGCGGACGCGGTGGGGGACACGGGTGTTGATGCCATCGTCGAGGGGCTCTTCCATCGCAAAGACCAGTGTAGGGCGCCGTTTCACGCCGTGTTACAGAATGCAGCGACGGATGCAGCAACCGGCCTGACACGGGCATCGATTCCCTGTGATCCCTGGATGGCCGACCCGGCCGTCCTCAACTCGCTGAATCCCCCTGAACGACCGTCGAACGGGCGTTCGGCCGCTTCGGGACCGTGAGGCCCCGGGTTCGAATCCCGGGCCCCCGACCACCTTTTCGAATACGAACTAACCCGCCTGATCCAATAACGCCGGGTAGGGGAGAGGGGCGACTACCGCCAAAGCTGCAGCCAATCGCTCCCGGCGGACTACAGCCAACGTGCCTTCGGGTCTCGTTGTCCAATTCACCGCACCGCAGCTCGTCGCTTTCGGAAGCCAGCGCGCACTACGTGGAACCGTGCGGTGTCGCGGATTCGGATGGGGGCGTGACTGAACGGGAGGCGATCGCCATTGCGCACGGCTCGCCGCCGTGCGAAACGGAAC
>CAZCCS010000408.1:0-3101 GCA_964497005.1 uncultured Acidimicrobiaceae bacterium
TGCCCCCGACGACCTGCCCGACATTCCCCCGCCCATGAGCATCGCCCGTCACATGATCGACGGATGGATCGACGGATGGATCGGCGGATGGATTGAGCGCGGCCCGGCATCGACGCGAGCAGCCCGGAACTCCGGTGAACATTAGTTTCAGGCGAGCTAGGTTCCTCGACTCCTCAACCCAGGTGCGGTGGGGGTTCGGGAGTGCTGGGGTTCAGGGGTACTGTGCGGAAGTGGACGCTTTGGACCGCTGGTCGGAACTCGTCCGGACTCCGGCGGCTGACTTCCCCCTGGATGAGGCAGCACTTTTGATCAGCGCCTGTGCCAACCCGGGTTTGGATGTCGAGGGACAGCTGGCGCGCCTTGACGATCTGGCGCGATTGGTGACCACGCCTACGACCGAGGGAGTGTGCAGGCTGCTGTTCGACGAGCTCGAGTTCGCCGGCGACAGAGACAACTACGGCGACCCGATCAACTCGTACCTGGACCGAGTGCTGGACCGAAGGCGCGGGATTCCCATCACGCTGTCGGTGCTGCTTGTGGAGATCGCCAGGCGGCGCGGCATCGCCTTGGAGGGTGTCGGCATGCCAGGCCATTTCCTGGTACGCGATCCAGCTTCTCCGGAGATGTTGATCGACTGTTTCGATAAAGGCCGCCGACTCGACCGGTCCGATTGCGAGCACCTGCTAACGGCTTCCACAGGGGCTACCCGACTGATGCCCGAGATGATGGCGACCACCACCAAACCGGCGATCCTGATCCGCATGCTGGCGAACCTCGATCGCAGCTTCGCTGATAGGAAGGACCACGCGTCGTTGGAATGGGTGTGCGATATGCGGCTGAGTCTTCCCGCGGCATCTCTGGCCGACCGGCTCCAACTGGCTGACCGTTTGGCGACGCTCGGGCGAATCGATGCCGCAGTTGACGTTCTCGAGCAGGCGTCCGCGGCTTCGTCTGGCGAGGCCGTCCGTGCGCGGCTGCACAAGGAAGCGAACCGCCTGCTGGCGCCGTTCAACTAGTAGCCCTTCAACTAGCCGATAAGGCTGGATCCTGGAGGTTGTCGCCGGCCGCTGGCTCGATGAAATCGCATCGGGGGTAGGTTCCTGCCCGGACACCACAGCCGGCGAGTGCAAGACTTCTCCGCCCCCCGGTAGAGAACGATGAGCAAATACATCCAAACACCAGCATCGGCCGAACCTCCGATCCCGCCCAAGCCCAAGCCCAAGCTGTGGGAACGCCTCGGCAAGCCGCAGATCGCCTTCGCGGTCTTGATCGCCGGACTCACTTGTGGCATCCCACTCCATTTCTTTCGGCCCGGCGACGGCGCTGCACATGTCTCGCTGAGCACCGTCGTATCAGAGATGAACGCCGGCCGAATCGCATCGGCCGGCATCGCCGACTCCGGTAAAGCTGTCCAGGTACGGCTTACCGACGGAACGGTCCAGGACTCCTCTGTCTCGGGCCCTTCCCAGTCCACTCTGGTAGGCCAGCTCTCCGCCGCCGGAGCGGATGTCACCATGGGCACACCTCCCCGGGCACCCGCGGCCCGGATCACCGCTTCCCGCCCAGCCGGCGAGAAACCGTCCCATCCCCCCACAGCGATGCCGTGGTGGATGCGCTACCTCCAGCTCGAAATAGCCGCCCTGTCACTGGTCTTCTTTGGGATGTGGGCCTATAACTCGAGGCGCCGCAACCAGATGCTCACCGCGTTAGGCCGCGCCGAGGCCAGAGCGGCTGCCGATGGGGCCAACGGATCGCACCTTCCAGTCGGCGAACGGCCCACCACCCGCTTCGCGGACATCGCCGGCGCAGACGAGGCAGTAGCCGATCTGTCCGAGATCGTCGATTGGCTCAAAGATCCCGAGCGTTACACCAAGATGGGCGTCGATCTCCCTCGGGGCGCGCTGCTGTCGGGTCCGACCGGCACCGGCAAGACGCTCCTGGCGCGGGCGGTGGCCGGCGAGGCAGAGGTGCCTTTCTTTTGCGCCTCGGGCTCCGACTTCGACCGGCTGTACGTCGGGTCGGGATCGGACACCATCCGCAAACTCTTCAAAGCCGCCCGGGATCACGCCCCGTCGATCGTCTTCATCGACGAGATCGACTCGGTCGGACGCAAGCGCGGCACGGCCGGAGGCGGCAACGATGAACGCGCAGCGACTCTCAACGCGATGCTCTCCGAAATGGACGGTTTCAAATCCAAGGACTCACAGGTCGTGTTTCTGGCCGCCACCAATCTGCCGGACGTTTTGGATCCGGCCCTGGTCCGGCCCGGCCGACTGGAGCGGCAGATCCACATGGGGCTTCCTGACCGCCGCGGCCGTCAGTTGATCCTCGAGGTGCACGCCAAGAACCGTCCGATCGACGCTGCGGTCGATTTGGCCGCTTACGCGGCGAGAACCCCAGGTATGAGCGGTGCTCAGCTCGCTCGGGTTGTCAACGAGGCTTGCATGGAAGCCGTGCGGCGCAACCTCAACACGGTCGACTCCTCCTGTGTCGAAGCCGGTCTGGCAACGGTCGCCATGGGCCGTGCGCGCCAGTCGGCGATCATCAGCGACAAGGATCGGCAGACGACGGCGTGGCACGAAGCTGGACATGTCGTCAGCGCCATGACCACACCGGGAGCCCCTCCCCCTGTCGCTGTCTCCATCCTCCCACGGGGGCAGGCCGGGGGGGTCACGTGGATGTCGGGCGATGACGACCAGTATTTGTCACGTTCCGCAGCACACGCGCAGCTGACGGTGCTGCTTGGAGGACGCGCCGCCGAAGAGCTCCTTCACGGCGACGACTTCACGTCCGGGGCCGCCAATGACCTGGAACGGGCCACCCACTTGGCGGTGGCAATGATCACCCGATACGGGATGACAGACCTCGGTCTGGTGGTACGCAGCCCCGACCTACCGACGGGGGCCGAGGACAGCGCTATCACAATCAAAGCGGAATCTCTCCTCTCCGATGCCCGGGCCGCGGCCAGCCAGGCGATCGCGGACAATCGCGGCGTCTTTGATGCCGTGGTCGCCGAGTTGCTCGAACGCGAGACCCTCGACGAGACAGACCTGGCAGCCATCCAGGCACGCTTCGAGATGGACCTCGGCATGGCCCTGGAC
>CAZCCS010000409.1:0-3100 GCA_964497005.1 uncultured Acidimicrobiaceae bacterium
GAGTTGATGAGCACCACCGCGGCCGCCCACTTCGCCTTCGACCCTCTCACCTCGTTAGAGGGCCGGCGCTTCAAGTCAATCAGGGCCAGGATCTTGAGAATCCCCTCGATGGCGGCGCCAAAGATCAGGATCCGTCGCACCCGTATGCTCAGCTCATTCCATCGCCTTCTTGGCATCCGACCTCCTGGGTGATGCGGTATTGATTTTTTCGGGCGGTTGCGCCAGTTCTGTCACCGGTTCGAGGTCTCAACTACGCGCCACATGCCTCTCTGCTCAGCCGCCGACATGTTCGGGTCCTTCACCTTCCATTCGACTACGTCACGTAGACAAGCCTCGACTGCAGGCAGATCAGCGGACGCCAAGAAGCTATTGACGAGCAACGATCGGCCATAGCCCATGATCGTGCCTCTGAGTCCGGCGTCGGGTATCTCGCCTGCGGCCATTAAGACCCATGCCAGGCCGACGTCGACCGCCGGATCCCCGCGGGCCGCGTTCGTCCAGTCGATGACGACCGGCCCTTTGGCACCCAGAATGACATTGAGTGGATGAAGATCGAGATGGACCAGCCGGTCTCCCTGGCCGACTGGGGCATCAGGAAGGAAGTCTGGAGCGGGGATCTGGTGCAACCGGCGATGGAGTTCTCCGAGCAACGCTCCCTGACGGCGAACAGTCCAAGGCCGACGGCCAAGGGCCGAGACCATCGAAGGGCCATCTATACGCTCCATCACCAAATCGATCCCGTCATCCGAAATCTCCTCTACGGCTGGAACTGGATAGCCTTGCCGGCGGACATAGTCCATCGTGCGAGCCTCTTCGGTCATGGCCCGACCGCGACGGGAACGACGCAGGACCAGCCCCGTCCCGCACTCGAAGATGTCGGCGTCGCGTCCGGATGCCAGGAGGCGGCCGGGAACCCTCACCGGGCCAAATGTACAGCCGTCAGAGTCGACGGGACGCCGAGTCCGGCTTCGCTCCCTGCCCCGGCGGACCGGTAGTCCAAGGCGCGGGGTCGATCGTTCCGTGCCTGCGGGTTCGTCGCTGGAACTGATCAGCGCTACCCCTCGTCTAAATGGACGTGCCATCCGCTCTTTCGGCTTTCTCCGCCCTGCTCGCAACCATCTTGGTCGCTGCGGGATGCAGTTCCTCACCTCATCGAACAGACCCGGTGATCGTCAAGGCACCGAACCCACGATCAGCCACTTGTGCCTCTACAGCCATGTTTGAAGCGATTAGGCAGTTGCCTCTCGTGAACGTTGATCGCAACTCAACCGGAGTCGGCGCCGTTTGGAATCCCGGCGAAAACGCTCACCCCTGTCAGGTGTCGTTCAGCTCGGGGGATGGGATTCTCGCACGAGCACTTGCCGCGACGATCATGAGCCAGCCGGCGGAGCCGGCGGCGTTCTGCCCATTTGGCGACGGCCGAAATGTCAGCTTGTACTTCAGTTTCCCGAGATCGAAGTCTGTCGAGCTGGTCCAGAAGGCCCTCAATGGATGTGGAGAGATATCGGCTCCTGGCCGCGGTGCCCGTTCCGGCTTCTCCGAAGAGATGCGACAGCTGCTGGCCCCGATCGCACCGAAGGAGTACAAGCGTGACCTGGCTTAGACCGACCGCCGCGGCGGGAACGCCGGAACTCGGGCGCGCGCTTGGCGCGGCCAGGGTGCTGTCATCATTTTGGTGGTGTCCCGCCGTTCTGTCCCCGTTTCCCTCATGTGCCTCCTGTGGGTGGCAGCGTCCTGTTCAACTGGTGGAAGCTCGGGTGGAGGGTTGCGGCCGCCGATATCCCTCTACCTACTGCCGAGTGCGACTTCTCTTCCTCAAGGGGTGAAGCTCTGGGAGGCGCATCTCTTCGCAACTGAGACCGAAGTGATCTATTTGGATCGGCCATCCTGCCAGGGAGGTCACGAGCTACGTCTATTTGTGAGCGGCCGCCCCGCGGGGTTTGCGCCTCGTCCGTACACAGCGCCTGGCACGATCACCAACGGCGGCGGGGTCTGCGACTATGCGGCGGGACCGCGGGTCGCGGGATCCGTGGATAACTATGCAGGGAGCAGCCTGTCGTGGTCTGGTCCGGCAGGCATTGTCATCGCCAGCGGCTCCGTTAACAGCCAGACACTGACGGAGTTCGTCAGGAGTCTGCGTGCTGTGAGTAGGTTCCAATGGATCACGTACGCCAAGCAGGCTCCGCACCGCTCATCGCAGGGCAACCTCCTCGGCCCAAACGCCTAATCCTTCTGGCAGGGTTGTGACTTAATCAGGGCAGGTGCACTGTGCTGGACTCCGCAGCCCGAGCGTCTGCCAACGCCGGCCTGAAGCTCCTCGGTCATCGGGGGAGGGAGGCCCGACGATTCGGAACTGTTTCAGCCGGATCGGCGCGGGGTGGCAAACTGGCCTTTGTGGCCGAAGGCGACCAGGTGTTAACAGTCGCGGATGCGCTGGACTGGTCCCGGTGGCTCTCAGACCATGGAGGGGAGGGATCCAGCGTCTGGTTGGTGTTGGCCAAGAAGGGCACGACCGAGCCGACGAGCCTGACCTACGACGAGGCCCTCGAGGAGGCGATCTGCCATGGGTGGGTTGACGGACAACTCGCCAAGGGAGACGACCGAACCTTTCGCCGTAAGTTCGCTCCTCGACGGACCGGCAGCGCATGGTCGAAGCGGAATGTGGACGTTGCCAAGCGTCTGATCGAGGAGGGACGAATGAGGCCATCGGGCCTGGCTGCGATCGACCGAGCGCAGTCCGACGGCAGCTGGGACGGTGCTTATGAGGGCCAGGCAACGATCCAGATTCCACCGGATCTGGCTTCTGCGTTGGCCACTAACCGTGACGCCGAGGCGATGTTCGAGCGGCTTACCGCGTCTAACCGCTACGCGATCCTGTACCGGGTTACTACGGCTAAGCGCAGCGAGACCCGCCAGAGTCGAATAGAGCAGTACGTCGCCATGCTCGCCAGGGGCGAAACGATCCACCCCCAACGCTAGGGCACACGTCGACAAGGCCGGGTGTGGGCCCGCGACCTGATTCCCACTTGACGCATGCCGATATCAGCATATGATGGTGCCATGGCACGAGCAGCGACGACGTCGGACGTCTTCAACGCGA
>CAZCCS010000410.1:0-3093 GCA_964497005.1 uncultured Acidimicrobiaceae bacterium
CGTACGTCCCGACCTGACTGCCGTACGAAACCAGCGGGTTCATCGTGTTGATGACCGAGGGCAGGAGCATCGTGGAGGCGAACACCACCACACGGATAATCCAGCCCCATATGGCGAGCCCGGTAGCCGTCAACGCCGGATTGTGGGCTTCGACGGTCTCGGTGAAGCTCGCCATCCAAGGGACGTAGGCGACGCCCAGGGTGAAGGAGAGGAGCGCGGCTAGGACGGCCAGCTTGTAGTAGCCGGCGTTCGGGTGGTTCGCCTGGAGCAGATAGATCACCATCATCACGGCGGCGCCGACACCGCCGATGACCATGAACGGCTTGCGCACACGGAGCTTGTCGGAGATGAACCCGAAGGCGACCACGGCTATTACGTTGAAACCCCAACTCCAGTTGAGCAGGCCGTTGGCGTCCTTTGTGGAGAAACCGAAGACTGTCGCGTAGTACAGAAGTCCGAAGCCGACGATCGTGTAGTAGATGAGCAGGAAGATGGAAATTCCGAGCGCCGAGACGATCACGTCGGCCTTCAGCAGCTGCCGCCAGGGGTTTCGGAGCGACGCCTCGATGTCGATGCCTTTGGCTCTGGCTTCTATTAACGCCCTGTCGTGCATCGTCACCATCAGCTGATCACGAAGCCCTGGAGACAGCTCCTTCAGACCAAGGATCGCAATGGCCGCCACCACGAGTCCGACGTACCCGCAGATGTGGAACTCGTGGGTCCAGAAGCTGTTGTGCGGGTGGGCGCCGATGGTGTTCGCCGCCACCTCGGCGACGACCAGGCTCCCGAGCACCGGGCCCGAGGTCCAGAATCCCATCGCGGTGGCACGTCCAACCTGGGGGGAGAAGTCTCGAATCAGAGCCGGGGTGGCAACCAGGCAGATTCCCTCGACGACCCCGACCACGTAGGTGAAGACGATCAGCTCCCACTTGTTGGTGGAGGCCGGGATCACCCATTCGACGAACACGGCTGTGATCAGGAGCCCGAACACCACGAGGTTGCTGCGGCCTAGCCGGTCGGTCAGGCCGGCGAAGAGCGATCCGAAGGCTCCGATCAGGTTGCTGATCGCGATCGAATAGACATAGAAGGTGAACGTCATGTGCAGCTTGGGGAGCAGCAGGGTCGTAACCGACCCACCCACGTACAGCTCGTAGTAGAGCATCACGGTGGACAGCACCGTTATGGCCAGGTAGGTCAAGCGCTGAGCCGTGTCCGGATAGGAGTTCAGCTGCCGTTTCCACAACCAGGAGAGGCCTGCCGGTCTCTCCACGGAGCCTGCTGCGGTCACACTCATAGGTCCCCCCGGTGGCGAGTTTTGGTAGCGGTGTAACGCTTACTACACGTTACTGATGTGATCAACGTCACCCCCGGCATCGACGAGAGAGAATGTCCCGGTCTGAGCAGATCCGGCAGAAAACTTTTCCGGCTTCGCCACACTCGGGCCGGTTCGGATAGAAATTCCGCCATGGCGCACAGTTACGAGGAGGCCGGTGCCCAGGTAACGGCACCCGGCCAGATTTTCGAGGTCGCCCCGATCACCGTCGGCGGGATCCAGTACCAGGCGTTCAGGAATGCGCCGGGGAGCCTCCGGGATCTGTTCGCCGCCGCCCGGGGCTACGGGGACAAGCCGTTCCTTATCTATGAGAACGAGCGCTGGAGCTTCGCCGAGGTGATGCGCCACGTCGACGCGCTGGCATCGGCGCTGGTCGACCGCTACGGCGTCCGGCCCGGGGACCGGGTTGCGATCGGCATGCGCAACTACCCGGAGTGGGTGGTCTCCTTCGCGGCGATCACATCGATCGGCGGGATCTCGGTTTCGCTGAACGCCTGGTGGGCAGAGGACGAGCTCGACTACGCCCTCGAGGACAGCGGCACCAAAGTGCTGATAGCCGACGAGGAAAGAGTGGAGCGCACATCAGGCGCGTGCGGACGACTGGGCGTATCCGTGATCGGGGTCCGCTGCCCCGCCGAATCCGGCGTCGACCGGTGGGAGGACGTTCTGCCTCCCGGTGCGAGCCTTCCCGAAGTTTCCGTCGCACCCGACGACGACGCGACCATTCTCTACACCTCCGGCACGACCGGCCGGCCCAAGGGCGCGGTATCGACGAACCGGGCGGTGCTGCAGGCCCTTATGGGCTTCGCGTGCAGGGCCATGGTCGACCGGGCGAGGAACCAGACCTCCGAACCAGCCGGCGACGAGGGATCCGCCTCCGATCTCGCCGAGGCGGCCGAGCAGAGCTTCATCCTCGTCGTCCCCTTGTTCCACGTCACTGGTTGCGTGCCGGTGATGCTCAGTTGTTTCGCATTCGGGATGAAGCTGGTGATGATGCACCGTTGGGATCCCGAACGCGCCCTGGAGCTGATCGAGCGTGAGCGGATCACCACCTTCGTGGGGGTGCCAACGCAGAGCTGGGATCTTCTCGAATGCCCGCGGTTCTCCGAGTTCGACACGTCGAGCCTGCGCTCGGTCGGTGGCGGTGGCGCTCCCGCCCCACCGACCCTGGTCAAGCGCGTCGCCGGCTCTTTCTCGAGAGGCCAGCCGAACATCGGCTACGGGATGACCGAGACCAACGCTTACGGACCCGGCAACTCCGGCAAGGACTACCTCGATCACCCGACCAGTACCGGCAGGCCCACGCCGATCCTCGAGATTTCCATCCGCGACTCCGACGGCAAGGCGCTTCCCCCCGGGTCGTCCGGCGAGATCTGGTTGAAGAGCCCGTCGCTCATCCGCGGTTACTGGGGCAAGCCGGAGGAGACCGCGTCGGTCTTCGTCGACGGCTGGCTGCGGACCGGCGATGTCGGCCGCATGGACGAGGACTCCTTCCTTTATATAGAGGACCGGCTGAAGGACATGATCCTCCGGGCCGGGGAGAACGTGTACAGCGCCGAGGTGGAGGCGGCGCTCTACGAGCATCCCGCGGTGTACGAGGCGGCGGTGTTCGGGGTACCCCATCCCCGCCTCGGTGAGGAGGTGGCCGCCGTCGTGGTGCCCAAACCGGGCGCGTCGGTCGGGGTCGAAGAGCTGCAGAATCACGTCGCCGAGCGGCTGGCGACGTTCAAAGTTCCGAGCCGGGTCGCGATCGTCGGGTC
>CAZCCS010000411.1:0-3080 GCA_964497005.1 uncultured Acidimicrobiaceae bacterium
ATCGGCGCAGGCCACGGCCTGTTGCGACGACTTGGTCGAGCGCCGCTACTCCCGGCTAGAACAGACCGGCCCCGCGTCGTGGGCCCTGAACATGTCGACGGCCCGCGCCGGACCGGGAAGCGTGACCTCAGCGCCAGGCGCGCAGGAGTTGCTCGGCGCCCTGGGCGATGGTTCGCACGATGTTGGCGGCCGGTTCGACGCCTCGGATGAAGCGCACCGACTCGCCTGCGTACATGGCCATCGCCTCGACCGCGCCCGTGCTGGCTAGGAGCGGGGGCGCCACGCCGAAACGTGGGACGGGCATGGTGACTGGGCCCATCGTTAGCTCGCCCACGACCTCGCCCGGATGCCCCTCGGCCGCCTCGAGGCTCGATCGCAGCACCCGCGACGACGAGCGGGTATCCGGCCAGCCCGCACGGAACTCGTCGGTCAGCACGGTGTCGCCGGCACCGGCTGAGATGAGCGCGTCCCGGTACAGCGGGTGGGTGCCGGCCTCCGCCGCGGCGAGGAACCGGGTTCCCATCCGCACACCGGAAGCTCCCGCTGCGAGTGCCGCAGCCATGCCCCGTGCGTCGCCTATCCCGCCCGCGGCGAGCACCGGCACGTCGACCGACTCGATCACCTCGAAGAGCAGCGGCCAAAGCGACTCGGTTCCATGCATCCGGCCGCCACCCTCAACGCCTCGCACGACCACCAGGTCGCATCCGGCCCTCACCGCCGCCAGCGAATCGTCGAGAGAGCAAGTTTGCCATCCGGCGAGGGCACCGTGGCGGTGGACAAGGCTTACCAGGTCGGCATTCGGCTCACCGTGATAGAAGTCGACGACCGTCGCGCCGCGGGCCGCCACCTCGACCACTTCCCGGTCGAGATAGGGGATCAGGACGTTGATCGTGAGCGGACCCGCAGTGTGAGCGCGCACCTGCTTCACCGTGGCCTCGAGTGCCTCTGCAGGCATCGGGCCCGCACCAAGCGCCCCCATGGCTCCGGCATCGTTGACCGCTGCGATCAGCGCCGGCGTAGGCACGCCCCCCATGGGTGCAAGCTGAATAGGCACGTCGCAGCCGACCAGCTCGGTGAACCTCGTGTGCAGTGCCATGAACGCTCCTTGCCCACTCGTCAATCTCGCGAGCCTGTCAGAAACGAGACGGTCGCGGCGTCGCGCTATCGCAGAGGCTCTCCATTTTCGACATCCAATGATCCCCTGGCTGGCCGCAACGGGCACTATTCGCACAAGGTGGTAGTTGGTTGTCGGGGTAGCTGGTCCTCTCGCAACCCGGTGCCCGTCCCACTCGGGCGTGATCCCGGAGCTCGAAAGGGCGACGCCCGACCCTTTGACGAACCGGTGGTGACCTTCGTAACGCGGGGCGACTTGCAGATCGAGTAGGTCGTCAGGCCTTCGTCGCGACGACCTCGAGATACCCGCTGGGGACGATAACGGTCCCGTCGGTGGCGACGTTGTGTTTGCCGATCAACGCGGCCGTGTCCTTGGTGAGCGCCGCCTGGCCGTCCGAGTCCAGCGCCGCGAACTGCGTCGCCGTCGGACCAAACCAGGTCCGGAAGTACTCGACCATGAAGTCAACCGACGGGTACACGAACTCACACGTACGTTGCCGCGACCGAATATCGACGACCCCGCCGCCGAGCAGCTCCCTCAATCCCTCCTGCGTTCCCCACCGCACCGGCGGCAGAACGCCGGGAGGAGGAGGTACATACCTCGCCCCGAGGGCGAACAACTCGCCGACGTACCCGTCCGGCACCCAGTTTGCCATCCCGAGCCTGCCACCCGAGGGGAGGACTCGTAGCAGTTCGTGCGCCGTGCGCTGCTGGTCCGGCGCGAACATCGCGCCGAAGGTGGAAGTGACAACGTCGTAGGACGCGTCGCCGAACGGCAACTGCTGTACGTCGGCCACCTCAGTCGCGAGTTGAAGCCCTTCTGCCTCCGCACGGACCTGAGCACGATCGAGCAGGTCAGGGACATAGTCGCTCGCCGTGACCACGGCCCACCGCCGGGCTGCCGCGAGTGCGGTATTCCCGGCCCCAGCCGCAACATCGAGTACCCGCTCGCCGGCACGGACACCGACGGAACGAACGAGCCTCTCGCCGACAATGACCTGAGCAACGCCGATCCGGTGGAAGTCCCCGGTCGACCACATGGCCTGCTGCGTTTGGGTTACGGCCTCAAGATCCACAGCCCCTCCGCGGATTCGACGTGCCGTCAACATAGCCAATGACCGAAACCGGTTTGCCGGGGCCCTCTAGCCGAGGGACTTGGTGTGCCCGTCTCTAGACCGAGACGATGTAGCCCGAGATGCTCACGAACGCGGGGACGGTGTTGTCCTCGCGGCCCAGAAGCCAAGGACCGCCATCGACGCCGAGACTGAGGCACCCGACGACAACCGGGACGCGCCCATCCCCGAAGGGGCCACGGTCACCCCGCCGAATCGGGGTCGCACGACCGCCTATTCGATCCGCGTCAACCCCGACCAGGTCGCCGCACCTCAGTCCATCGCCGGCGGAGCCGGTGTCCCGGGATCAACCCTCGACCGGTCATGGATCATGGATCGATTCCAAGAAGAACTAGCGGGGCTCAGCGACGCCGAGACCGAACCCGCGAGCCGCCCAGCGCCAGCTCGCCCACCCGCAAAGACACCTGGGCCAGCAGGCGTCGTAGCAACACGTCCAAGGTCCATCAGCCGGTATTGTGCATACCGGGCCTGCGGGGTTATGGGTGCGTTGAAGGTCTCGACTGGAAGGGGTTCGGATGCGCTCGCCATTGTGTGACTTGCTCGGTATAGACGTTCCGGTCATCCAAGCGGGAATGAGCGTCTTCACATCTCCGGCCCTGGCGGCAGCGGTCTCCAACGCCGGCGCGCTGGGCAGTCTCGGTGCCTGGAATCGTCCAACGGATCAGCTCAAACGCGAGCTCGCCGAGGTTCGCGACTTGACGGATCGTCCCTTCGCGGTGAATCACGTCGTCCCGGATCTCAACGCGGACGCGTTTGCTGTGACGCTTGAGGCTGCTCCCGCGGTCGTTTCGTTCGCTCTCGATGACGCGGGTGCCGACCTCATCGAACGTGTCA
>CAZCCS010000412.1:0-3072 GCA_964497005.1 uncultured Acidimicrobiaceae bacterium
AGTCGTCGGAGTCGAAGATGTCGTGCTCGCGGTTGTCCTGGTTCTTCACCGCGACTTCGATCGCAGCGAACCGCCGTCGCATCGCTTCCCCCGCTGGGACGCCCAGGCCCGATCGGCCGTAGGCGAACCCGCTCCATGCCATGTACACCGCCGCCAGGTCCTCGTCGCTTCGCCAGTCGCGGCTCTCCAGTAGCGGGAGGATCCCCGATCCGTATGCGCCCGGTTTGGCTCCGAAGATGCGCGGGTCACCGTCGGCGAAACCAGCTAACTCAACCGCTTCGTCGAGCAGCGCGATCAGATGAGGGAAGGCGTCGCGAAAGAAGCCGGAGATCCGCAACACCACGTCGATGCGCGGCCGCCTCAATTCGTGGTCGGGAATCAGCTCGACGCCCGTCACTCTCCCGGATTCGTCCTGCCAAACCGGACGAACGCCCAAGAGGGCAAGTGCCTCCGCAACGTCGTCGCCTCCGGTCCTCATGGCCGAGGTCCCCCACACGACGAGCCCGACGCTGGCCGGGTATCTGCCCTCGTCTTCCAAGTACCTGTCGAGAAGCCGCTGGGCCAACTGTTGCCCGACCTCCCAGGCCAGCTTCGAGGGGAGCGCCTTGGGGTCGACCGAGTAGAAATTCCGCCCCGTCGGGAGGACATGGGCCATCCCGCGGGTCGGAGCCCCGCTCGGACCCGGGGGCACCCACCGCCCGTCGAGCGCCGCGAGAACGTTGCTGACCTCGTCGGGAGTCTGGTCCAGAGCGGGACCGGCAACGGTTTCGACCCATCCCAGGACCGCCCGTTCCCGATCGGACCCCGGCGCTGCTTCTCCGGTCAGCAAGCGACGGCATTCCGCGTCGACGGCGTCCACCGATGCCCTGGAGGCAAGTTCACCCAGTTCAACTCCCAGCCGATCAGCAACCGCGGATCTAAGCGAAGCAACCGACCCTTGCGGCAGGCGGGTTAGAGCGGCGAGGAGATCGGTACGCGCTTCGCCGCTCGGCGCCTGACCAAGGATGTGTAGCCCGCCGCGGATCTGCGCGTCTTTCAACTCGCACAGGTACCCGTCGATGTGGTTGATCATCTCGTCGAACGAATCGCCTTCCGGCGCCTGATCAATACCGAGGTCCCGGTGTATCTCGGCCGAGACCACGAGATCCCAGACTTTTTCCCGTATTGAAGGCAACTTCGACGGGTCGAGCGCGGCAACTTGGGCATGCTCGTCTAGAAGCTGCTCCAAGCGGGCAACGTCGTCGTAGCTGTCGGCGCGGGTCATCGGCGGCAACAGGTGGTCGATGACAGTCGCGTGTGCGCGGCGCTTGGACTGGGTGCCCTCGCCGGGGTCGTTCACCACGAACGGATACACGAGGGGCATGTCCCCGAGGGCCGCGTCGGGGTAGCAAGCCGATGAGAGACCGACGCCTTTTCCGGGGAGCCACTCAAGGGTGCCGTGCTTGCCGACGTGCACCAACGCGTCGGCGCCCCAGACGCTCTCCAGCCACCGGTAGAAGCCGAGGTAATGGTGGGTCGGAGGCAGGTCGGGCGAGTGGTAAATGGCCGCCGGTTGGTCGCCGAATCCTCGCGGCGGTTGCACGGCGATCAGGACGCCGCCGAGGTCGAGTCCGGCGAAGGCGAGATCTCCGGTGGTGGGGTCCCTGTAAACGTTTCCGGGCGGTGGCCCCCAGGCGTTTTGCAGATCTGCCTGGATCTGCTGCGGGAGGGTGGCGAACCACGAGACGTAGCTGTCTTCGGGCAGTCGGCCGGGAGCGTTGGCGAGCTGTTCCGCGGTCATCGTGTCGCGCTCGTAGGTGAACGCTTCGATCAGCTCGGCCATGAGGGCGTCGCCGTCGGCGGGTATCCGGTCGACCTTGTAGCCGGCGTCCTTCAGGGCGTGGAGGAGCGCGATCACCGAGGCCGGCGTGTCAAGGGCGACCGCGTTGCCGATGCGGCTGCGTTTGGTGGGATACGCCGAAAGGACAAGCGCTATCCGACGGTTCGGCGGCGGGGTATACCTGAGACGGGCAAGGCGGACGGCCAGGCCGGCGACCCGTGCGACGCGGTCGGGGATAGTCCGGTAGGCGCTGACCGGTGTGCCGAGGGTGTCGCCGTCGTCGACTTCCTCGTTGAACGAATACGGCACCGCGATGATCCGGCCGTCGAACTCGGGGATGGCGACGCGCATGGCGACGTCGATCGGGGAAAGACCGGCGGATGACCTTTCCCAGTCGGCGCGCGAGGTGGTTGCAGTGATCGCCTGCACCACGGGAACGCCGAGGGATCCGAGCGCGCTCGCATCCCAGGACAGGCCGTCGCCGGCGGATCCACCCGAAACGAGGACCGTGGTGATCACGCAGTCCGGATTCTCGGACTTGGCGAGATCAAGGGCGCCGACGTGCCCCGCCGCGTCCGGCCGCAGCGAGTAGCACCAGATTGCGGTAGCCCGCACGCCGCGATCTTCCAGCGCGGCGCAGAGCGCGTCGACGAAACCGGTGTTACCCGCGATGAGGTGAGCCCGGTAGAAGACGACCACGACGTGCGGGCCGGTGACCGAGTCGCTCCGGAGATAGACGCCTGTAGCGGGAACTTCGGCGGGAGGTTCGAAGCCGAACCCTGTCATAAGGAGGGTGTCGGAAACGAAGCGGAGGAGGTTTTCGAGGTTGCCCAGGCCTCCGTGGACGAGGTATTCGAACGCTTGGGCGACGGTCGCGCTCGGTGCGGTCGAAGCGGCGGTCATCTCCGCGTCGGGGGCCGCCTCGCCGCCGAACGCGAGGAGCGGGACCCCCGCCTCGAGGCATCTCCGCCGGAGGGTTGATAGCGCCGGCCAAGCGGTGGCGCCTCCGAGAAGGCGAACCGCCACGACCGAAACGTCCTCGAGGTCTGGCAGCCCTTCCAGGGTCGCGGGGTTGGCGGCTCTTACCGGCGGGAACCCGTCGGGCAGGCCTTCGATGATCGACCGGAGGGCGAGTATCTCCGTCGGCGCGTTGGTGAGTACGAGGATCACGATCGGGCCGAGGCTTCTTCGATAAGTCGTTCGATCGCACCGATGTCGAGATGTTCCTCGAGCGCATCGGCTAGCCGGTCGTA
>CAZCCS010000413.1:0-3070 GCA_964497005.1 uncultured Acidimicrobiaceae bacterium
GAACGGGCCAGGTCGAACGCAAATCGCACGCACCGCTCGACGCCGAAGCGGGTGTTGACCGATCCCTGAGTGGCGATCTCGTGCGGTGTCCCATGCCGCAGGAACCCGCCTTCGCCGGCGTACGTGCCCTCAGTGTTCTCCCTGATCACACAGAAGTTGATCGGCACGCCGGCGCCGATGCTTTTGTCCGCCACGAAGGGTCGGAGGTTGACATATTGGTCGAGCTCGAAACGCAGACGCAGCAGCAGTCCCCGTTCGAGCACGCCGGGCGGGACTTCGGGTGTGCCGATCGCTCCGAGAAGGATGGCGTCGAAGTCGCGCAGCTCAGCAAGAACGCTGTCGGGCAGGACCTCACCCGTCGCCAGGTAACGGCGGCCGCCCAGGTCGTAGTCGGTCGTCTCGAGATCGGCACCGGCGGCGCGCGCCACCTTCAAACCCTCGGTGATCACCTCTGTGCCTATCCCGTCCCCCGGGATCACGGCGATTTTGTAGGCGGTCAATGGCTGTCGGCTCCTGTTCTTGCCGGGGACTGTTCTTTTCCTTCCTCGGACCTTTTCTTCCTCGGGACACAAAACGACCGCCCCCTCGGGGACGGTCCACGATGCGCATCGGCTGAGCTGTGCCGATGCGCTACACGATGATTACGATCTGTGCGGCGAGCTGGAGGGTGAGGGTGCTCTTCACGGTGGCAACAGTCTCGCTGATCACCGGCGGCCCGTCAACAGCACCCAACCTGGTCACGGCCGCGAGGGTTGCGCCGCAGCGCCACTAGCCTGGCTGCGTATGGCTGCCGCGCATCAACTGAGCCAGGACACCTTTGACCGGCTCCAAGCCGAGCTCGAGGACCTGCGCACCCGGGGAAGGATCGACATTGCCCGCGCGATCGAGGCCGCCCGCGCCCTGGGAGACCTTTCCGAGAACGGCGACTACCACGCCGCCAAGGACGCCCAGGGGAAGATGGAGGCCCGGATTCGCCAGTTGGAGTCAATGCTCGGCGACGCCGAGATCGTCACGGGCGAAGCGGGAGCCGAGGGTGAGGTGACCACCGGGGTCGTGGTCGCTCTGAGGTACATGGGTGATGACGACGTGGAGCGCTACCTGATCGGGTCGATCGAGGAGCGCCGCGAGGGAGTCGCCGTGATCTCCCCGAACTCTCCGCTGGGACAGGCCCTGATCGGGCGCAGGCAGGGCGATCGTGTGTCGTACGAGGCGCCGAGCGGGGTCCAAGAAGTGGAAATCGTGGAAGTCGGGACCTGAAGCACGACCGTCCACGGTCGGGGGCGCTGATGGCGGTTGACCGGTGATAACTGACCCAGCACGGGTGCCGCTCGACCGGCGGGCGTGGATCGGCAACGGCATGTCGGGCGCGCTGGTGTCGGCCGACGGGACCATCGACTGGTACTGCCCTGAGGGGCTCACATCGCCGGCGGCCCTGTGGCGCCTGCTCGACCCTGCGGGAGGGGCCCTGCGGGTGGGCCCCGATCGTTCGGGTTCGTCAGCAACTCGCAGCCTGCCACCCGGAACCCAGCAGTACCGGCGAGGAAGCAACGTCGTGGAGACGATCCTCGAAGGAGCCGCCGGTCGGCGGGTGTCGGTGCTGGACTTCTTGGACTGGCCGGGCCCGGGCCTCGCCGTTACGACCCGGATCGTCCGGGTGGTCCGGGCCCTGTCCGGCCCGGTCGATGTGGAGGTGGAAGTGCTCCCGTCGGGGCGGTTCACGGCCGCGAGGCACGTCGAAGCGAGCTCGGACGGTTTGATCCTCGACGGGACGGTGGTGCGGGCGGGCATGCCGTTCGAGCCGGCGCCGATCGATCGGCGCACGGGTCGATGGCGTGCCGCGCGCCGGCTCGACGCAGGAGACGCCTTCGTCGTCACCGTGGACGCGGAGTCGAAGGCGGAGCCGTTGACCGTCGATGGAGCGAGGAGGCTTGCTGAATCGACCGAGCAGGCCTGGACAAGCTGGCTCGGGTTGCTCGCCTACGGCGGCGCTTACCGGGAGATGGTGGAGAGGAGCCTGCTCGCGGTCCGCTCACTCACCGGCACCGGCGGTGCGCCGGCCGGCGCGGGCCCGACGTCGGTCCCCCGCCGGATCGGGAGCGAGCGCACCACTGACGACCGATGGGTGCGATGGCGCGACGCCGCAGCCGCGGCGCTCACCTTCTCGGCTGCGGGGCTGGCCGAGGACGGCGAGGCGGCCGAGTCGTGGCTTCGCGGCGCGGTCACCGAGGCGCCGCTGCCGTGGCCGGAGTGGTTGGACCAGGACGGCCAGCCCGCAGCGGTGCTGGAGACCTTGAGCCTGGAGGGATGGCGACGGTCGGGACCTGTCGTCGTCGGTGTACCCGAGGGAGTGAGGGATCTCGACTGTTACGGCGACGTGGTCGCTGCCGTCGGCGCTAGCACCACAGGACCGGGAGGTCGTCCGGGCGGACCCGGGCCGCTCAACGCCGCATGGGCCGGCCTCGCCTCCGCCGCCGACTGGGTCGCCGACCACTGGGGCGAGCCAGACTCCGGCGTCTGGGCTTCTCCGGGACCTCCCGGGATGCTCGTGGCCTCAAGGGTTCAGGCGTGGTACGCCCTCGATCGGATGGCCCGCCTCGCCCGGGCGGCCAACCCGCTGGACCTTGCGGCGGTCGCCTGGCAGCAGGGAGCACACTCAATCCTCAGCTGGCTCGAGACGGACGGACTGTCCTTCGATGGGGGCCTCCGGCGGGACGGGAGCGCCGCCGCCGACGACGAACCCGACGCGGCTCTGCTCCGCATCGCGTGGCGGGGTCCCTGGCCGGCGGCGCACCCGGTGGTCGGCAGGACAGTCGATCGGATCCTCGACCGACTCAGCTCATCGGGACTGCTCTTCCGGCACTCCGAGCGAGTCGATGACGGCCAGGCCGGCCCGGATAACCCCGACCTGCTCGCGTCGTTGTGGGCGGTGCGCGCTCTCGCGACTTTGGAGCGCTGGGAGGAGGCTCACGAAAGGATGGAGGCGGTGGTCGGCCTGGCTGGTCCCGCCGGCTTGCTGTCGGAGGCGGCCGACCCGGTCGCAATGGAACTGATGGGCAACCTGCCCTGCGCC
>CAZCCS010000414.1:0-3063 GCA_964497005.1 uncultured Acidimicrobiaceae bacterium
AGAGCGGGGGACTCATAATCCCTTGGTCGTGGGTTCGATCCCCACCGGGCCCACGGAAGACGTAGCTAGCTGGCGAGCCCGAGCGCCCCCAGGATCCGAGGTTCGATCCACGCGCCGAACGCAGCGGTCTGGGAGAGCGTGTCGGGTGCGGAATCGGTGGGGTTCTTGAAGTCGAAGTACGGATAGTGAATGCCGTCTGGCGCGCGGACGGTCACGCCGTCGATGACCGTGTGGAACTTTCCGCCCGGACAGACCATCGAGTCAAGGTCGACGACGGACGTTTCGCCAGCGCGGCCGGCGGGCTGGGAAGCCGCGACTTGCCGCACGGCTGAGTTGTAGGCCTCCACGCGAGCAGGACTGTCCTCCGGCCAAGCGGCGCCGCTTGCCTGCTCGCCGGAGGCGAAACACGGCGACGTAGCAATAGCGAGGCGCACACCGCTCGACGCGACGATGGACGCGGCGACTTGTAGCTGGGACTTCACGTAGGCGGCGTCTGCCGGCTGGGTGATATTCACCCGAGGGCCGCCAGGAGCCGCCTCCCTGGCGACGACCTCCCACCTGCCGGCGGCGATCAGCACCACATCTGGATGGAAGCTGCGGATGGCGGCGCGCAAAAGCGCCGGCCATCTCGTCTGGGGCGGTGACCCCGTCCGGCAGGCCAGCGGAGGGGTGGTCGGTTGCCCGTGAGGGATCAACACCGCGCCGGTGACCAAACCGCAGCCAAACATGGCGGCGTCGCCGACGACGATGCGGTTCTGCTCAGCGGCGGGCGAGAGGGCGATGTCGTCTCCGAGTGTGGCGCCGGTCGAATCACCGAAGATCAGCAACCTCAGGCCTCGCTGCCCGCCGCCGGTCGGAACCTGCGCGGCCGAAGCGACACTGGACGCACCTGGCGATACCGAACCGACTGAAGGAGTGTCGGCCACCACGAGAGCACCGACCGAAACAACGGCCAACCCGCCGGCGCTGAGAGCGCCGAAGGCGGCGAGGCGAAGACGCAACCCGGCCCGCCGACCGCCGACTTCTCCCAGGCGCCGAACCCCCGGTCGCCAAGCCCGCAGCGGCTGCTCGATCAGGTGGAAGCTGACGGCCGCGACCAGGACGTCCGCAGCGCAGCGGACGGAGAACAGCCCGACTCCGGTCAGTCCCGTCCGGGCGCGGTCGATGACCTCGAAGAGCGGGAAGTACCACAGGTACATCCCATAGGAGATCCGACCGACGTAAGCCAAAGGCGCCGCAGAAAGGGTGCGCGCGGCGGCGGACGACGGCACCGACACCACGGTGCCTACAAGCAACGCGGCCAGGACGGCAACGACGAGGAATCCGCCTTGGTACGCCAGCGGGTTGGAACTGCCGACGGAGCACGCCGCCCAGCCGAGACCACCGGCCGCGAGCAGCACCGACGGCGTCGCCAACCGCGGCCGAGGCCTGACCGTCACAACCACCGTGAGGGCGGCGAGTGCGCAGCCGACAAGAATGCATTGCGCGTGGGTGTCCGTCCCGTAGTACAGCCGGGACGGGTCGGCACCGGACCGGTAAAGAACGGCCATCCACGCCGCCGACAACACCGCCCCGCCTGCACTCAAGCCCAGCACCACGGATGCAGGGTTGCTTCGCCTCCTCCGGGCCAGCCGTACTGCGCCCCAGATGAGCAACGGCCACACGACGTAGAACTGCTCTTCGATCGCCAAGCTCCACGTGTGCGTCAGAAGCGAGGGCGCGGCGGTCGAATTGAAGTAGTCAGACGAGCCGGCGATGAAGTGCCAGTTGGACACGTAGCCAAGCACGCTCAGCGCGTCGCCACGGAAGCCCGGATACCGTCCGCTCTGAGCGACGTATGCGACGTAGAGCGCGACGACAAGAAGCATCACCAGCAAGCCCGGCAGCAGTCGTCGCGCCCGACGGCCCCAAAAAGCAACGAACCGGATTCCGCCCTGCCGAGCCTCCTCGTCGAGCAGGAGCCGGGTGATCAGAAACCCGGAGAGCACGAAGAAGATGTCGACGCCGTAGAACCCGGCGACCCGAAACCCGGGGATGCCGCCGTGGTATGCCATGACCAGTGCGACGGCCACCGCACGAACGCCATCCAGCGCCGGCATGCGCCGATCTACGGTCGCGAGCTGCTTCGGCACCGGTCGAGTATCGCTCGTGGCTGCGTCAGCGGCCCAGGAGGACGCCCCGAAGGACAGCGGCTCCGGATCGCTCCACGTCCCGCGTAGCCGTCACCAGGGTGACTCCCTTATTCGACGCGTCGTCGCGCAATCGGGTGAGCGCTACGGCAGCGTCGCCTTTGCTGAGCTCCTCCCGGTAGCGCTTGGCGAACTCGTCGAAGCGTTCCGGCTGGTGCCCGTACCACTTGCGAAGCTCCGTGGTTGGCGCCACGTCCTTCATCCACATGTCGATCGGCGCGTCCTGCTTGGCGATACCCCTGGGCCACAGCCGGTCGACGAGCACCCGCTCCCGGGTTGCGGGAGGGTGCTCGTACACCCTGGAGATTTCGACGTTGGACGCCTTCACTCTGGCCATCCCTAACCGCCTACCCTAGGCCGCGTTGATAGAGCCGCTACGCAAGGGCGAACCGTACCCGGGACGGCTACCCCCCGTTAGAGAGCAGTGGGCAAGGGTGCGGCCCGCGAGCCGGGCGGTCATCGTTGCCCTGCCGGCCGCGATCGTCGGAGTCCTTTTCGCACTCGGCGTCGCGGCAGGCGTCGTAACAGTTCCGCATCATGCCGCGAATGAGCGGCGCGCGCAGGCGGAGGAATTCCCGTACAAAGACGATCGGGTTGCCGCCGGCGTTGAGCATGCGGTCGCCGGCGTTGATATCGGAGATGGAAATGGGCGTGCCCTTCTTGAGATCCGTTTCGCCCGGGGCGAGCCGGACTATGGAAGTCTTCTCTTCGACGCTGACGGTGTAAACGGTTCCCGTTTTGTCTTCTTTTAGCTGGATTTGCTTAGCGGGCGCGTCGACGCCAGCCACTTCGCCCATGATGTTTTTTCGGCCGGGCGATTGCGCCAGCAGGCAGGCGGTGAAGACACACGTCAAGACGGCGCGGAGGGTCATTA
>CAZCCS010000415.1:0-3063 GCA_964497005.1 uncultured Acidimicrobiaceae bacterium
GCGACATGCACCCGGTGCTGCTCGCCACCAGGGCCGTTGTCGAAGCCGTCTCGGAAGGTCCCAAGACGAGAGACGAGTTGCGTTCGCGATTGGACGCGGCAGGGGTGCCTACCGGCGGTCAGGCTCTGGTGCACCTGCTGGTCGCCGCGACCCTGCGGGGCCACGTCGTACGCGGCCCGATGATCGGAACAGGTCACGCCTTCGTTTCGGTCGAAGGGTGGCTTGGGCCGCCTCCACCTCCACTCGACAGGGACGAAGCCCTTTGCCTGCTGGCGACGCGCTACCTCGCCGGTCATTCGCCGGCGTCGGCGGAGGATCTCGCCAAGTGGGCCGGGATCACCTTGTCGGACGCGCGTCGAGGCTTCGAACAGGTCGCCCCCGCCAGGCCTCGCGACGCCCGAACGATGCCGGCGCCGCGGTTGCTCGGTCCCTTCGACCCTCTCCTGCACGGCTGGGCATCAAGGGAGCCGATCGTCGGCGCGCATCGGGGCATCGTCACAACCAACGGAATCTTCCGGCCGTTCGCTCTGGTCGACGGCCGGGCCGTCGCAACCTGGTCACTGGCGCAGGGAGCGATGACGATCCGCCCTCTCGAAAAGATCCCCGATGCAGCTCTCGTCGCTCTGTCCGACGATGCCTCGGACGTGTTCCGTTTTCTCGGTCTACCGGCCAGAGATCCTGTGATCACCGAGCTCTCGTGACGGCAGCTTCCAACAAGGGGCGGAGCTCTTCCTCCACGGCATCCAGGGGCGCGGTTTCACGCTGAACTCGACTGAGGACTATCGCCCCTTCGAGGGCGCTGACCATGAGCATGGCCAACGTCACCGATCGCGGTGCTCGGACACCCATCTCCTCGAGAGCGGCGGTCATCACTTGGAGCCATCCATCGAACGCCCGGCGGTCTGCTTCTCTGATCGCATCGCTCGTCGCCGAGGCATCCGCCGCAGCTGCCACCAGCGGGCAGCCGCTGTCGAAACCGAGGGTGAGGAACTCCTTCCGCCACAGATCCACCGTGCCGGCGAACAGTCGCACTGGAGAAGGCGCATCGAGCTTCGACACCACCCGGGTCACCCTTCTCGCGGCGACGGCACCCATCCAGAGGAGGGCCTCGGCGACCAGCTGATCCTTGCCACCGGGGAAGTAGTGCTGGAGGGAGCCCCTTGGCGCACCGGCCCCCTCGACGATCTCGCGAAGCCCGGTTCCGGACACCCCTTTGGTTCGGATCAGCTGGGCGGCGGCCCGCACCATCCGCTCGCGCGGCGGCGCCTGCCCGCTCGTCGCGGGGGCGTTTGTCATGACACTCGTCATAGGACACGGCAGCTTACTATGACGATTGTCATAGTGGCCGCGACCTGGGGTCGGCACCACGAGGTCCTGTCGCCTTTGCGGGTGCAGTCTGGCCCTGAGGCGGGGAAGGTAATCTGGTGCAGTATTCGCCGGTGCGGCGGTTGGGTGGATCGACAAATCGGTTCGTCCAAAAGTGGGCGGCCGAGCAGGCATGGATTTGGGCAAGGGGAATCTCATGAACGACGGTCTCGACGTGGCCGTCAACCGGTCCGGGGGGCTCATCGAAGTTGCCGCGACTGGGGAGATCGACATAGCCACGGTCGAGGCCTTCCGCCAGGCTCTTCACAAAGCCATATTCGAAACCCAGCGCGTCGTCTCCGTGAACCTGCTGGAGATCACCTTCATCGGCTCAGTGGGCATCAACAGCCTGGTCGAGGCACGCCAGCTTGCGATCCGTCATGGGAAGTCGTTCCGCGTCAACAAGGCGTCCCGCAAGGTCGAACGCGTCCTCGAGCTCATGGGCATGAGCGACTACTTCGACTGACGCCAACCCTGCGCCCTCGAAGGCAGCTCCCGGACGCAGGTAGCAGGTGGGACATTCGGGCACGGTTCGCGCACCCGGCCAGGGGACGACGGCAAACTGTCCGCCTGTGGGCGACGTTCCGGAGACCCGGTATACGAAGACTCCGGACGGCAGCCATGTCGGCTACCAGATCTGTGGGGAAGTCCTCGTGTCAAGCGCCGTACCACTGCTCATGGGCGGGTCCAATATCGAGTTTGTCGATCGTGGCGAGCACGCCTTGAAGGGCGTGCCAGGGGCGTGGCGGCTCTTCGCAGCAGTCGCCTGGGAGGGCTTGAAGCATCGAGTTCGCCGGATCGCACCGCCGCTCAGCTGCCAACGACAAGACTGAGGCCGTGCCAGGACCTCGTATCGAAGGCTTCGGACATATCGATCTGACTGTGACCGACGGGGACCGGAGCGCTCAGTGGTGGCACGACGTACTCGGTTTTGACCTAGTGGTCCAGGTTGATCAGCCGGGATTTCGGGTGTGGGGTATGCTTCACCGCAGCGGGGTCTATGTGGGACTCACGACCCACTCCGATAGCGTCGGGGCTGCATTCGATGAGCGCGCTGTCGGCCTCGATCACCTGGCGTTGAACGTGGCAGACCGTTCTGCGCTCGAGGATTGGGTTAACCACCTTGATCACCTCGGAGTCCCGCACTCAGAGATCAAGGAGGAGAACGGCGGTCCGCTGATCACGTTAAGGGACCCCGACAACATCCAACTCGAACTACATGCATACGATCCCCGGTACGTCGTCATGTAATAGCCACGGACATCCGTTCAGGACAGGCCTTCCACGGAAGGGTTCAACGTGACCCGCTGCTGGTAGCTGTGAGGGCGCAACCTCCGACTTAAGAAGCCATGGGCTATCTCGTAGCCTTCGAAGCGTGGGAGGGTCATACTTGCGGACATGAGTGCCGCGATGACCGAGCGGGAGGTCCACGTAGCGAGCCTCCAAGAACACCGACGCGCCGTGATCACCAAGCTGACCGGCCTGACGGAGGATGAAGCAAGGCTTGTTCTGATCCCGTCTGGATGGTCTCTCCTAGACATGGTGATCCACCTGCAGAAGGGAGAAGAATTCTGGATCCGAGCGATTGCGCAGGGCGCACAGGTCAGCTTTGATCCGGATGATCCGAGCGGACGCTGGGCGTGGCCCCGATCCAGTTCCATCACCCTGGACCAGGCCATTCACAGCTACACCGATGAA
>CAZCCS010000416.1:0-1312 GCA_964497005.1 uncultured Acidimicrobiaceae bacterium
GATCGTCGTCGGACCCATGTTGTACACCACCGCGCGGGGTTCGTAGACGAGTTGGTAGCCCGACTCGGTTATCGCCGCCTCGATCGAGATCTCATCGACCGCCGTCTCGGTAGGAATGCTCCCGATGACGTTACGGAAGGCCACAATCTCGCCGAGCTTCGGCGTCTGCCGGGCGACCCGGTCGTGCAACCGCCAGACGAGATGCACGGAGTGCCCGAGGAAGGTGGCCTCATCGTTCACCGGGATCGGATGGCCCCCAACCATTCCGACCGAGGGGTCCTGGAAATGAACGAGCAGGTGCCCGATGGTGTCGGGTCCGACCAGGGTGTCCGCCCCGACCATCAGGAGGACGGGAGAGCGGGCGGCCCGGAGGAAAAGGTTGATCGCCGAAGCCTTGCCGGACCGCTCCTCTTGGACGATCAAGGCGATGCGCGGATCGTGGGCCGCCAGTTTCGCCACCACTTCAACCGTCCGATCGGTGCATCCGCTGGCTACGACGATCACCTCGCCCACGGTTCCGCAGCCGATCTCCTGATCGAGCACTGAGGCGATGGCGTGGGCGATGTTGGCTTCTTCGTTGTAGGCCATGATGCCGACACTGCAGGTGATCAGGGAGGCTTCCGTGTCCAGGTCGGCCAGCGCGCGACTACCCGCTTGTCGGGAGAGCCTCAATTGGCTCCGGCGTACCCTTCCCCCGCGGCCTGCCGGCCACTGGGTCCCGAAGTACCCTCGTCGACTTTCCAGTAGGTCAGCTATCACGACGTCGATACAGAGCGCACTCCACCCGAATAAATACAAATCGGCTGCGATGTATCAGAATTGGCTCCGCTTATCTCTTGCTGGGCAGGTCTGGTGAGTTCCAGAAAATCAACGCAGCAACAACAATCACAACAGATACAAAACACGACCGGTTCGAATGCCTTCGGAAGGGACGCAGGAAATGAAGTGTCCGCATTGCCTCGAAGAGACGTCAGATGATGCTCTCAACTGCGAGGCTTGCCACATCAACCTGTATTGGGCCAAGAACCACTACGCCGGCCTCGCCGAGCTCCGCAGCGAGCAGGGTCTCGATCCCTCGGTTGAGGCATCACCCGCTTTCCTCGTGAAAGCTCACGATTACGCCGTGGCCGAGCGCCGCCGCAGGCCCGATGAAGTTGCGCGCAAGATGCGCAGCTTTGCCCGGAGGCGCTCCGACGCCGAAGACTGACTAACGAACCTCGGCGCTCGATACCTGGAGCTGGTGCTCAGCGGTGGTATCCAGGAGGCCAACCGGATGCGGCTGGTTGGCAGACCGGATGAGTGCAGGCTTTGA
>CAZCCS010000416.1:1322-3048 GCA_964497005.1 uncultured Acidimicrobiaceae bacterium
CCGCTTGATTGGCGTCGACGAAGTTCCCGTTCCCAGGGGACAGAGCCGACCGCCATATGAAGTAGTGGCCCTTCCCGTAGGAGTTCTCGAACGGCACGACCGCCACGAGGTCGTAGTTCCTGGACTCGGCCAGCTTTTGTGCAAGGAAGAACGCCTCGTCCGGGAAGTAGTCAAATGACAGTTCGACGAAGGAGTAATAGCTTGCTTGGATGCCCTTTACGAGGGCATCCCGCCCGAAATATTGCTGGTTTGCAGCGTCGACGTAATAGGGGTAATAGAAGCTCTGCCATTGCCACTCCTGGGTGACATCCGAAGCATCGAAGCGGGCCACCTCGATGTCTTCGGCCAGGATGCGACCGGTCCCGTTGCGCAGCTGCGTGTGGAGTGCGTACCCGAGCTTGGCGCTGTTCGCCCACCTGCTGTAGAGGTCGTGTCCCTGGTGCAGACCCAGCGTCGCTATCAGCGCGACAGCCGCGATGCTGGCGACCCACCTCGGCTGACGGATCGGGGAGAAAGACGCCTCACCCCGGGTGGCCAGCCAATCGAGCGCCACTCCGGCGAGAGGTGCCGCAAAGAAGAGGCCGTAGGCGATGTGCTTCTCGAACGACACGCCCTCGAACTTGTACACGTGGTAGACGACGGGGAGAAGGCAGCTCAGAAACAGGACGGCCGCCACCGCGCGGATCCGTGCCCGCTTGAACAAGAGGAGGGCCCCGAACAGCGCCATCGCGTAGAAGGGCGCCCCCAGATTCAGGGCGTGAACGAGCAGGTGAACGCGTCCGACCTGGTACTGGACCGCCCGGTTGGTGGTGCTTCCCCTCAGGGCGTGGAAAGCGGCGTGATCGATGAGGACGTACGCCGCGACCGCCGACCCTCCGAGTGAAATTGCCCCGATCAGGGACCTGGTGACCGCCCGCCGCCACCCGGAGCTGATCAGGGCGCCGAGGAGCAGAAGAGCCAGGACGGACGGCAGGAAGAGAATCGCCGCGTATTTGGCGAGCACGGCGAGGATCAATGCGGGCCCCAAGGCGAGCACCATCCAGGGACGCCGGGAACTCGCGCCGTACACAGCGATCAAGGTGGACAGGGCCAGGAAGAAGAGGCAGAGCCCGTCGAAGGTGGCGAGCCGACCGACGAACAGGACCACCCCGGTGAAGGCGTACGCCGCGGCGGCGAATGTGGCAGCGGAGCGACGGCGGAAGATCTTCTCCGTAACGAAGTACACGATCGCGGTCACGCCGAGCATGCACGCAAGGCTGAACAGACGGGCGAGGGCGAGACCGCCAAGCCGGTACAGGAAGCCGCCGATTACGGGGTAGACGAGCGGATACCCCGAGAAGTAGTTCGCGTAGTGCTCGAGAGGAGCGGGACCTCCGAGCCAGTGGCCGACGATCCTGTTGCCGGCGTAAAGGTAAAGCGCTTCGTCCTGGAAAGCGGTGTTACGGAGCACGATCAGGGACATCAGGGCCTGCATCGACAGCAGTAGCCACAGAGGCCAGCGGGTCGGCGATACCGAGACGCGCGGCGGAGCTGCTGGAACCGTCGCCGGCGGCACGAGCGTCGCGGTCACGCTGCGGCCCTCCGTGAGCGAGGTTGGTCGCTGAACACCACCGGAATTGACTTGTACTCGTCAAGGATGGTCAGGCTCTGAACGCTCCATCCCCACCCGGAGTCTGCCGCCAGGCAGCCCTGTGAGGTCGAGCACTGGTTGAATTCGCCGCCGACT
>CAZCCS010000417.1:0-3045 GCA_964497005.1 uncultured Acidimicrobiaceae bacterium
GTCCGGGTTATGTCACGGCCGGGGCGGGGTTGGGGTCCCCGCCCTTCGGAGGAGCCTGGGGTTGGGGCCCCAGGCGGGCCTGTGATACGGCCAGGGGCGGGGCAGGGGCCCCAGGCGGGCCGATTTAACAGTCTTGGGCGAGGCGGACCCCGGTCATGGCCCATTTGGCCCCGGGCGGGAAGAAGTTCCTGTAGGTGGCCCGGGCGTGCCCCGGAGGCGTTATGGCGGCGCTTCCACGCAGGACGTGCTGGCTGACCATGAACTTTCCGTTGTACTCCCCGACCGAGCCGGCCGCCGGCACGAAACCGGGGTACGGTAGGTAGGCGCTCGAGGTCCACTGCCAGGCTGCCCCGTAGAGCTGGCGCATCTCTCCGCCCGGGCCGGCGCTTTCTGGGTGGAGCGCGATCGCCGGCTGAGCCGGCGCCGGCTGGGTCTCGGCGATCGCCTCCCATTCGGCCTCGGTGGGGAGCCTCGCCCCCGCCCAGTGGGCGAACGCGTCGGCTTCGTAGTAGCTCACATGCGTCACGGGAAGGGCCGGGTCCACCGGCGTTGGACCGTAGAGCGTGTAGCTCCACCACTCGGCGCCCTCCCGCCACCAGTAGAGCGGAGCCCGGGTCTCGAACCTGGCACCTTGGGGTACCGGCGGGGCCTGAAGTGCCGCCCAGCCGTCCGACAGCCACAGCTCCGGCCTCTCGTACCCCCCGTCCTCGATGAACTCCAGCCATTCGCCGGCGGTAACCAGGCGATCGGCGAGCCGGAAGGGTTGGAGGTAGACGGGGTGGCGGGGGCTCTCGTTGTCGAACCCGAAGCCGTCACCGGCGGTCTGTCCGATCTCGGCCATGCCACCGTCGTGATGGGTCCAGGTCATCTGCGGCGGCGCCGCACCGGTCGGAGGCCGGGTGAACCGGTACGCAGGTCTCAGGGGGTTGGTTCCGAGAACATGCTTGATGTCCATGAGCAGCAGCTCCTGGTGCTGTTGCTCATGGTGCAACCCGAGCTCGACGAGTGCCACGACCTCGGCGGCAAGGTCCTGGCAGAGGAGGTCTTGCATGGCCTCGTCGACGGTGTCCCGGTAAGCGGTTACCTCACCTACGCCCGGGCGGCTGAGGTTGCCCCTCTCCGGACGTGGGTGACGCGGCCCTGCGCCCTCGTAATAGGAGTTCCACAGGTACAGGTACTGCTCGTCGACGGGCACGTAGCCAGGCCGGTGGGGCATGAGCACGAACTGCTCGAAGAACCAGGTGACGTGAGCGCGGTGCCATTTGGTGGGGCTGACGTCAGCGATGGTCTGCACGGTTTGGTCCTCGGCCGAGAGGGGCGCGGCAAGCGCCTCGGTGGCGGCCCGGACAATGCGGTATCCGTCGGTGTCCGGCGTCGGCGCCACAGTCGAGCCGGGAGGGGAGGCAACGGGAACCGCCGAACCCCGCCCAACCGCGGTCCTCTGGGCGAGGACCACCGCGAAATCGGCGCACGGATCGGTCCAAAATCCCATCGAAACGGCCAGCTCGGCGACGATCGATTCCCGCAGGAACTTGTAACTGCTCTCGGTATGGATCTCCTCGCCCTCGGCGATGTCCAAGGTGAGACCGACACCGGGTACATGCACCTGTTGCGGCGAGTCTGCCCGGACGGCCATGTGAACCTCGTGCGCCGAGGGGTCCCACCTGGCGACGTAGCCGAAGCGGTCGGGGTCGAAGTCGGCGCCGAGGGCACGGTTGAGCACCGTGAGCACGTTCTTCTCGAATGCAGCAGTCACCCCTTCCGGGTCGTCGTAGGCGGCCAGCAGCCGGGCGGTGTCCTTGACGAGGTCCACGCCCAGGAGAAGCCCTTCCCCTGGCTGCAGCCGGGCCGCGACTGCGGTGAGAAACGCCGACCGTTCATCCGGGTCGAGGTTTCCGATGGTGCCGCCCATGAGGGCGACGAGCCGACCGTTGTCGGTCGGCAGCAGGTCGAGATCGCTGGTGAAGTCGCCCACGACTCCGCTGACCTGGATGCCGGGGTACGCACCCTTTAACGCAACCAAGGCCTCCTTCAAGGCCGTCTCGGCGACGTCGAAGCCCACGTAGCCCCGAAGGGTCCCGACTTCGAGGAGCGCGTCGATGAGGGCATGGGTCTTGTCGGAGCTGCCGGGACCCAACTCGATCAGGGTCGACGCCCCGCATCGCTCGGCGATCTCTCCGGCGTAGATCTCGAGGATCTCCCTTTCGGCCCGGGTCGGGTAGTACTCCGGGATGGCGGTTATCCGTTCGAAAAGCTCCGACCCCACCTGGTCGTAGAGCCATCGAGGTGGTATCCGCCTCGGTGCGGACGCCAACCCTCTGCGGACGTCTTCGGCGAGAGCCGCTTCCAAATCGGCAGGCGTCAGCCTGACTGCGACAACTGGCGAAGTTGTTGAAGACCCAGCCGGCATGTCGGCGAAGCTACCCCGCTCCGGGCGCTAAATAATCTTAAATCCTGCTGATGTTGTTTACCCGCAGGTAACGGGGCAATTTTTCCTGGTCGGAACGGATCAGCTAACCGTCCAGGTCGAGCCGGACGTCAACAGCTTGGCCAGGTCGCCAGGGCCTTTGTTCTGGGCTGCGGCGACCAGCTGCTGGTTGACCAGCTCTCCATAGTGAGGTCGCTCGACCGCCCTGAAAACGCCGATCGGCGTGGGCATAGTCGGGCCGCTCGACAGCCTCGACAGCGCGAACGCCAGGCTCGGGTCTTCCCTGTTCTCGTCGTGCACGAGGAGGGCGTCCTCGCCGACGTCGGCCACCTGGACGATCCGCGCAGACCCGCTGTCCATCACGACACCGTGCTCACCTTCGGGGCCGAACCGCACGGGTTTCCCGTGCTCGAGGGGGATGAGCATCTGCGGCCGAGCGTCTTTGGAGAGGATCTGCTCGAAGGCGCCGTCGTTGAAGACGTTGCAGTTCTGGTACACCTCGACAAGCGCGGCGCCCTGATGGTGGTAGGCCCGGCGGAACGTTTCCATCATGTGCTTGCGTTCCATGTCGTGGGTGCGCGCGACGAAGCTCGCCTCCGCGCCAAGCGCGAGCGACA
>CAZCCS010000418.1:0-3042 GCA_964497005.1 uncultured Acidimicrobiaceae bacterium
CGGTCGACCTGTTGCGTCGGAGGAATCGCCACCCGACGTCCTCGTTGGACGACCGGTCCGCGTCGTCCGTCGATCCACCTGCTCCTGATTCGACCGGCCCCGCGGTTGTGAGGTTGGACGTAAGTGCAGCCCTCGACGAGCTGCCGGTCGACTTCAGGTCGGCCGTGGTCCTGCGCGATCTCTGCGGCCTCGACTACGCCGAGATCGCGGAGGTGCTGAAGATCCCGGCCGGGACCGTTCGCTCCCGGATCGCCCGAGGGCGCTCAATGCTCGCCGAGGCCATGCGGCCGGCGAGGAGCGGCGCGTGAGCGCGACCATGGGCCACCTCGACGACGACCGCCTGTCGGACCTGATCGACGGAGTCGGTACCGGCGAAGACCTCGCCCACGTAGCGGCGTGTGATCACTGCAGCGCCCGGGTCCGGCAATGGCGGGGCGTCCTCGGCGAAGTCTCGCGGCCGCCTGCAACCTCTCCGAAGACCCGGGATGCCGCGGTGGCAATCGCGCTTTCGCACGCCACGACAGACCTGTCACCCGGACCGGACGGCCAGATCGTAGATCTTTCAGAGCGACGGGCCCGGCGCGGCAGGCGACTGCTCGCCTCGGTGGCGGCGGCCGCCGTGGCGCTGGTCGTCGGAGTATCTGCAGCGCTGCTCGCGGGGAGCGGTGGGAACCCGAACCATCACGCCACAGTTGCGAGCCCGCGTAGCGGTTCGACTACGCCGAGCGCCGGCGCTTCTGGGGGGACGGCCTCGGCGGGAAGCGGAGCAGGGTTGTCCGGTTCCTACCTCGGGAACATTGACAACGCGGCTCAACTGGTATCGGCGTTGCGATCCCTTCCCGCGGCTCCGTTTCCCGCCGTTCCCGCCGGCGGGAGCGCGGGCTCAGCCCAGAGCGCAGCCGGTTCGTCCGAGAACGGGCCCGGGATCAGTCCGTCCGGGATCAGCTCGTCCGGCGGCAGCGCCTGCGCCCCCCCGTCGGTCCCCGGAGCGGCGTTGAAGGACATTTCTGGGCTGACCTGGAAGGGGACCCCGGCCACGGTCTTCGTGTACTCCGGCCCCCACGGCTACACCGCTTATGTCCGGTCGGATTCAGGCTGCTCGGTGCTCGCGACGGTCTCGTACTGAGTCGGCGGGTTCTTTTTCTTCGCGGCGTGGAACCAGGGGCGGCGGCCCCACCGTCCAACGGGCATGAAGACAACTCGTACCCTGACAGTCCTCTTAGGCCTCGGAGTTGCTGCGAGCGTCGCCTGCTCCGCTTGCTCATCGGGTAACCATCCCCGGCCTGAACTTCGACAAGCCGGCGCCAAGCAGGTGATCCTCGCTGATGCGAGCAACACCGGCTCGACCTCGGCCAACGGATCGAACACCATCACGACGGTCGGGACCGGCACCGTCACCGGCGCCCCCGACACCTTGACCATCGGCATCGGGGTGTCGACCACCGCGCCGCATGCAGCCGTCGCGCTGTCCCGGAACAACGACATCGCCGCCAGGGTTCAGCAGGTCCTTTCCCGTGACGGCGTCGCGGCCAAGGACATCCAGACCACCGGTCTGTCCCTTCAGCAGGCATACCCGCCGAGTGACGGCTACCAGGCCTACGACGAGGTCACCGCGACCATCCACGACATCACCAAAGCCGGAGCCGTCATAGACGACGCACTGGCTCCGGCCGGTGATGCGGGTCGTCTGCAGATGGTGAACTTCTCCCTGTCGAGCACCGACCCGTTCATGGCCTCGGCCCGGCGGTCCGCGGTCGCCTCAGCCAAGGCCGAGGCAGAGCAGCTCGCGTCGGCGGCCGGCGTGCACGTTGGAGCTCTCGTTTCGATCAGCGTGCAACAGTCACCGGGCTACCCGCAGGTCTTCGCTGCCGCACCGGCAGGAATAGGCCAAGGCTCGGGAGGAACGTCGGTCCCTCTTCAGGCCGGGACCCAGCAGGTGACCGTGGACGTCACGACGGTCTGGGCGATAGCCCCCTGAACCGAGGAAGGCTCCCGGCAGGAGCGCCTCACCCAGGTGACCGCGCCGTGTGAGAGCCCCTTCGTGAGCTTGTTTGGAACCCGCCCACCAGGGAAGTAGCCAAGGCGTGAGCCCAGATTTGGCTCCTTCGGGGTCCGTCTCCCGCTTCGACGCTGAGGAACCCTTCCTGTCCACCCTGCACGACGCCGTACACGCCGCGGACGCTTCCGGTGTGCCGTGGGTGCTGATGGGAGGAGTCGGTTCCGCGGTGCAGGGACGGCCGCGGTGGACCCACGACATCGACCTGTTCGTCACCCCGAGAGGAGCGGGGCAGCTGCTGAACAGCCTCGCCGACGCCGGATTCAAGACCGAGGAGCACGATCCGAACTGGCTGTTCAAGGGATGGAAGAACGGCATCCTCGTCGACGTCATCTTCCGTTCCTCCGGCTCGATCTATCTCGACGACGAGATGGTCGCCCGGGCCACCCCGCAAGAGATCGGCGGCTGCACCGCCCGGGTGATTGCCCCCGAAGATCTGATCGTCATCAAGGCGGTAACCGCAGACGAGCACGTCCCGCGACATTGGCACGACTGCCTCGACCTGCTGGGGCGGGACAACCTCGACTGGGACTATCTCCTGCGCCGGGCGCGCCATCACGGTGTGCGTCGCCTCCTCAGCCTCCTCCTCTACGCGGAATCGAACGACATCTGGGTGCCCACCGCGCGAATAGTCGAGTTGTTCGACGCCGTGCACCCTCGGAGCGAGACCCCTTGACCCAGAACGAGACCGCGGGTCAGGGCGACGTCTACCTCGCCGAACGGATCCGCGAGGCGCTGGCAAACGATCCGGAGGTCGGCGAGCTTGGACTGAAGGTCCGGGTGGAGCGGAACACGGTTTTCTTGAACGGGTTGGTGACCACCGAGGAACGGCGGCGGGCAGCCCAGCGCGTCGCGAGCGGTCTCGCGCCCGGAGCTCAGGTCATCGAAGAACTCGAGGTCAGCACCGCCGGCGACACCAGAACGGAGCGACTGGAGTGATCCGCGTGGCGGCGGTCGGCGATGTCCACGCCGGCCTGGACTGCGTC
>CAZCCS010000419.1:0-3025 GCA_964497005.1 uncultured Acidimicrobiaceae bacterium
TCGGCGATCCTCTTGTCGGCCGGCTCCTCGCCTACGACGCCCTCGAGGAGTCCTTCCGGACCTTCAAGGTCAACCGGGATCCGGAGTGCGCGGCGTGCAGCATCCCTAAAGAACAGGTCGTTATCGCCGAGTATGACGAGCTGTGCATGCCCCATCCCATCGAGGCTCCCAGACCGGCCTAGGAAAAATCCCAATCCGCCTCGGAAAAATTGCGGCGGCGGCGCTGCTCCCGCTCCTGCCGGTCAGTCTCGCGGCTTGCAGCAACGGCCAATCCGACACTCCGGCGATTCAACCGCCGTCAACCGCTGCACCGGGCGTCACTGCGCAGGCAACGCCGGGCCCGCAGGTGACCATCACCAAGGTCAACGGTCTCCCGGTCCCGCAGCTGGCCGGCAAGACCACCGCCAACAACAGCTTGCGCCAGATCGGCTCGAACCTGTCGGGGACTTGCAGCGTCGCGGTCGAGCGCGACGATTCCAGGCTGGGCTCGTTCCTGTGGACGTGCACCTCCGGGAAGCGGACAGCAGCCACCTTCGATCAGCGCACCCAGCGCCAGGTCACCCTCGACGATCTCTTGCAGGGCGGCTACCGCTCGTACCTCACCTCGACCGCGGTTGCGCAGATGAAAGCCGACGGGGTGTCGAGCCCATCGGCGACCGACTTCTCGGTGTGGTACGCGACCACCTCGTCGCTGGTGGTCGCGTTCCCGGACTCCACCGTCTCGTTCCCTGTCGGGAGCCTGGGCGGTTACATCCGTCCGGGAGGCCCGCTCGGCTGAGACACTGGCCCGGGCGGGGCCCCAACCCCGCCCTCCTCCGCAAAGTGGGGACCCCACCCCCACCGCGGCCGTTGCCTTACTCAGCTGCGTCGGCGAGAGCTTCCGAAAGGGTGGGGTGGGCGAGGCAGCTCTCGACGATGTCGGTGACCTTCAGGTTGGCGGTCACCGCCACGGCGATGACTGAGATCAACTCCGCGGCATGGCGTCCGACTATCGATCCGCCGAGGACCACCCCTGTGGCGGGGTCGGAGAGGATCTTGACGAAACCTTTGGGGTCGTCGTTGATCAGCGCCTTGGCCGTGGCGGCGTAGGGGACCTTGGTGACCCGGATCTTCCGCCCGGTCGCGAACGCCTCCGCCTCGGCCAGCCCGACTTCGGCTATCTCCGGCTCGGTGAAGATCGCCGACGCCGCCTTCTCGTAGTCGATGTGGCGGTGCTCTCGGGTATGGAGGCCCATCACGTGCTCGGCGATCTTGCGGCCCTGCATCGCCGCTACCGAAGAGAGAGGCAGCTTCCCGGAAACATCGCCGGCGGCGTAGATGTGCGCCACGTTCGACTGGCCGTGATGGTTGATCGGGATGTAACCGCCCTGATCGACTTCTACGCCGGCCGCCTCCAAGCCGAGGCAGTCGCTGTTGGGGATCGACCCGATCGCCAGCAGGGCGTGGGTGCCTTTCGCCACCCGCCCGTCGTCGCAAAGCACCGAGACGGCTTCGTCCTCGAGCTTAATGCCCTCCGCTCGCGCGCCTTTGAGCAGCTTCACCCCTCTCTGAAGCAACTCGTCCTCGAGGGCGGCCGCGACCTCGGGGTCCTTGGTCGGGAGGACTTGCTGCCGGCTGACGATCAGGGTGACCTTCGACCCGAACGAGCTGAACATGTGAACGAACTCCACGCCGGTTACACCTGAACCGATCACGACGAGGTGACCGGGAAGGCTCGGCGGGGGATAGGCCTGCCGGGTGGTGAGGATCCTTTCGCCGTCGGGGTTGGCCCAGTCGGGGATCCTCGGACGGCTGCCGGTCGAGATGAGAACCGCGTCGGCTTCGATCTCTTCCACGCCGGTATCGGTCTCGGCGAAGATCTCGTGCGGTCCCTTCATACGACCGACGCCCCGGATGATCCGCACCCCCTGGCTATCCAGCAGGGTCGTCACCTGGTCGCGCAAATGGGTCTCTATGGCGTCGATCCGCCGGCGCTGCGCGTCGAGGTCCAGAGTCGGGTCCTGGTGGGCTAACCCCATGCCCTCGAGGCGCCGGCTGAAGCTCATCGCGCCGCCCGTCGCGATCATGGTCTTCGACGGGATGCAGTCCCAGAGGTGGGCGGCCCCGCCGACGATCTCTCGCTCGATCAGGGTCACTTCGGCCCCTAGTCGCGCGGCATAGGTCGCGGCGGTATTGCCTCCGGGGCCGCCGCCGATGATGACGAAACGCATAGGCATCGGATCAGCGGCTCGGCTGGTAGACGCCGAAGACTTCCCGAAGCACGTCGCTCACCTCGCCGAGCGTCGCCCGCCGGCGAAGCGCTTCTTTCATCGGGGGCAGCAGGTTCTGGGTTCCCCGGGCGGCCGCGTCGACGTCTTTCAAAGCTGCGTCGACGCCGGCCTGATCGCGTTCGGCGCGGGTTCGCCTGACCCGTTCGACCTGCTTCCTTTCGAGCGCCGGGTCGATCGGGAAGACCTCCGCCGGCTCAGGCTGCTCGTCGACGTACTTGTTGACTCCCACGATGACCTTCTCGCCGCTGTCGACCGCCTTCGCGTATGCGTAGGCGGCCTGCTCGATCTCGTCCTGCATGTACCCGGCTTCGATGGCGGGCACCGCCCCGCCCATCCCGTCGATCTTCTCGAGGTACTCCCAAGCTCGGGCTTCGACCGCGTCGGTCAACGACTCGACGAAGTACGAGCCGGCGAGCGGATCTGCGGTGTCCACGACGCCCGATTCGTTGGCGACGATCTGCTGGGTCCGGAGGGCGATTCGGGCGGCCTTGGCGGTGGGCAACCCGAGCGCCTCGTCGAAGCCGTTGGCGTGGAGGCTCTGGGTCCCACCGAGGACCGCGGAGAGGGTCTGGAGGGTGACCCGGGCGATGTTGTTTTCGGGCTGCTGCGCGGTGAGCGTCGAGCCGCCGGTCTGGGTGTGGAACCGCAGAAGCTTGCTCTTCTCGTCCTTGGCGCCGAACCGCTCGGTCATGATTCTCGACCACATCCTCCGGGCGGCCCGGAACTTGGCGACCTCTTCGAAGAAGTTGTTGTGG
>CAZCCS010000420.1:0-3021 GCA_964497005.1 uncultured Acidimicrobiaceae bacterium
GAGCTACTCCCGCCTGAGCTATTGCTGCTGGACGTACCGGACGAAGTCTTATGGCCGCACCCTGGAGGCGGGCTTGTGGAGGACCCCGGCGTCGGTGGCGGACAGGCGTTGCTCGTGTCCGTATTGCCAGCCGTCTGGACATGAGTTACGGGTGCGTTGCTAGCTCCGCTTGCTAAGGCCGCTCCGATTGGAACGGTTAACGCCAGAGCCAACGCCGCGCCGAAGAGAAGTTTAAATCTTCGCATTCTGTTCCCCAGCTCCCTTATTGGCCTATATAGCCCTAATTGGTACAGCTATTTGCGGATAATACATAGAGCAGCTAAGAGGTGCAATGGGGGCGATCTTGATACATAGGGAAAAAATCAGGCCACGCGCCATCTGATCACCGACAGTGACCGAAACAGCACATAACCCGCTTTCTTTTGCTCGGGCATATGGAAGGTGACCCAGCCCCGTGCACACTGTCCCGGCTGCAATAGCTCCTGAGGAAGTACCGGATCTTTCACGCTCGGCACTTGAGCTTCCTGGACCGTGCCGTCCTCCAACTGCACGCTGAAGAACTCGGGGCTGATTCCCGCCCGAACCACGACTCCAGGCCCTTGCGTGACGACGGTCGACCCTGGCGACGCGCACACGCCGATGTCCGCTGCGCCGATTACATAGCCCGCTTCCGCGTAAGCGGCCGGCGACAGGAACTGATAAAGCGTAATAACGTTCCCCTGGCTGGTCCTGACCGACTGGCCGACCGTGACATCGACGGGAGTCTGGGGGGATTTCGACTGAACCGGGACCATTACCGTCGTCTTTGGGCCGTTGCCTACTGCCGACACCCGATCCTTTCCGCAAGCGGCCAAGGCGCCCACGCACACGATGCCAACGGTCATACCTCGCAGCCAGCGGGCCCGTGGGATCGTGCGGCGGTCGTGGCGATATCGGTGGGAGCGTTCGCGAGAGCGTGCGTCCTGATCCTCCACCCGCCGCTGAATTTCATCTACTCCGACATGGCGAACTACGTCGTCGGTGCCCAACATCTCGTATCTGGTGGACCGCAGAGCCGACTCGAGGCTTTCTTCCCCTCCGGAATGCATCTGGTGCTCGCAATCCCGCTGCTCGTCTTCGGTACCGGTCGCTCCGGGCTTTGGGCAGCGTCGATTTTATGGTTCTTCCTCGGCAGCCTGACTCCTTGGCTCGCATGGAGATGGACCCGCAGGATCCTGCCTGTCCCCGCCGCAGCTTTAACCGGGATCCTGTGCGCGGTATGGCCGCTTTTCGTCACCCAGGTCGGCTTCTTCATGTCGGAACTGCCGGCGATCGCACTGCTGTTGGGCGGCCTTCTGGTGGCAAGCCGCGTTCAAGACCCAGTGCGGCCAGTGAAGTGGGGGGAACTTCTTCTTCTGGGTGGACTTGTAGGGCTTGGCATCACCGTGCGACCACAACTCGCGCTCAACGACGCGCTCGCGGTGGTGCCAGTGATCTGGATGTTGCGCCGGCGACTGCTTCCTCTCGCCGCGCTGGCGGTAGGTCTGGTCGTGCCCCTGAGCGCGGCAGTCGCCATCAATACCGCCGCGGCGGGCAAACCGACACTCCTGTCCGAGAACACCGGCGTCAACTTTTTCCTGGCCCAGTGCAATGCGGGCGGCGTCGTGGCCTACGGCCCGCACTCCACCTATGAAATCGAGTCGCCGGTCTACACCCAGACGCACAAGGGCCGCTTCTACGCCTTCCAAGGTCACGACATCTGGGACCAGTCGTTCTTTATAGACCAGGCGTTCCGATGCGATCGTGCCAACGGAATCGGCCAGGTTCGGGTAATCGGCCGCCACGTGCTCGACCTCACCGTCACCAGTGTCCCGTGGCCGCAGTACGACGACCCCGGAATGCGCGGAGTCGCGAGGGTGACCAACGTGGTGTACGCCGTCCTGCTGCCGACGGTCATCGCGGCCGGCCTCCTGGTGTTTCCGCGCAAGGACCGGACCTCACGTGGACCACGGTTGGTGCTCGCTCACCTGCTCTGCGTGCTACCGACGGTCGTCGTCTTCGTTAGCGAGCCCCGATATCGCCTTCCATACGACGTATTTGGATTGGCCCTGCTGGCCGCGCTAACCGCTCGTCTTATGCGGGTCCGGGTTGATCGACCCGGCAGGTTTCGGATCCTCCGGGCAGCCGATAGCGGTATCTAGCGACCAATGCGTAGGCGGCAGAGGCGATGGGACCTATCGCCGGGTTGAGGATCAAGCGTCCGGCCAGTCGCTTCCACCCCGATGCTGCCGTCAGCGACTTTCCGATGGCGCGATGGCCTCTGTACAGCGTCCCGTCCGGGTCGACCCACCACGCGGCCTCGCGGCAGCTCTGCGGGCTGAGGCCGAGCTCGGCGAGTCGCGAAGGGCCGAGTTGTTGCCAGGAGACCGGACGGGCGGCGCGCTGCCAACTCGAAGCGATCCAAGCGGCTGATTGGGTGCAGAATCCGCAGTCGCCGTCGAAGATCAGCAAAGCGTCGGCGGGCTCGGGCACAACTGCGAGGCTACGACCAAGTTCGTCGAAGTGCACATTCGCCACGACGCTTGACGTACCTAGTACTTCCACACAGCCGACTGCCCCGAATCGACGACGAGCACCTGCCCGGTCACTGCGGTCAGGTCGAGCGCGAGGCTGCAGACGGCTCGCCCGACCTCTGCAGGCGTGGTGAGCCTTCCGAGCGGCGCCTGCCCTTCGAGCCGCTCGAAGTGCTCGGGATCGTCCCGCCAGATCCGTTCGGTGCGCAACGTTCGGACCGTGCCGGGAGCAACGGCGTTCACCCGGATCGCCTCCGGCCCAAGCATTCGAGCCAGCACTCGCACCATCGCGATCAGTCCGGCTTTTGCGGCCGAGTAAGCGGGCATCTCCATACCGACGAGCGCGTTGACCGATGAGATCGCAGTGATCGAGCGGTTCGGTCTGCCGGTCGGGTCGTCCCCGGAATCAGCCGCTCGCAAGGAAGGGAGGAAGGCCTGGACCATCGCGTACTGCGACACCAGGTTCAGG
>CAZCCS010000421.1:0-3008 GCA_964497005.1 uncultured Acidimicrobiaceae bacterium
ACGGACCCGGGTCAGTGGCAGACTTTTCGGGCTCCGGTCTCAGTAAGAGTGAAGACAGTGAAACAGTCAATCGCTATTTTTGAAGCCGGCTCTAGGATCGAGATGATGCGATCCCGTGGTCGAAGATGAGCTATCCGCTGTCGATACTGGACCTTGCGACAGTCGGTGGGAATCAGACGGTTCGTGAGAGTTTGGAAGCGACGGTGGTTCTCGCCAAACTGGCGGAGCAAACCGGTTACAACAGGGTCTGGTACGCCGAGCATCACAACATGGCGTCGATCGCGTCGTCGGCAACAAGTGTCCTCGTGGCCCATGTCGCCGCGAACACCGAACGCATCCGGCTCGGCGCGGGCGGGATCATGTTGCCCAACCACTCGCCGTTGATCATTGCGGAACAATTCGGAACCCTCGCTGAGCTGCACCCGGGGCGGATCGACCTTGGATTGGGACGAGCACCGGGGAGCGACCAACTCACCCAGCGGGCGTTGCGGCGGGATCCGATCGCCGCCGAATACTTCCCGCAGGATGTGATCGAGCTTCAGGGCTATCTCAGCGGGTCGAGCCGGGTACCCGGAGTGGAAGCGACACCCGGCAAGGGCACCAGAGTCCCGTTGTATGTTTTGGGTTCCTCGCTGTTCGGGGCATCTCTGGCCGCGGCCCTGGGACTCCCCTTCGCCTTCGCTTCGCACTTCGCTCCTGATGCGCTCGAGCAAGCGGTCAGTCTGTACCGCGAACGTTTTCAAGCTTCAGAACAGCTCGATCGGCCTTACGTGATCGCCGGGGCCAACGTGGTCGTCGCCGACACGACCGCCGACGCGCACTCCCATCTGCAGTATGCCCAGCGGCGCAGGGTCGCTCGTTTTCTCGGTCGGAGCGACCATGCGAGCGAAGAGATCAGCGACGAGCAGGCTGACGCGCTGTTGGACTCACGGGCGGGCCAGCAGGTCCTGCGGATGATGGAGTACACCGCGGTAGGCGATCCGCCTGCAGTCAGGCGATATCTCGACGACTTCGCACGCCACGCCGACGCCGATGAACTCATCGTCACTTTGATGTCCCCAGGCCTCGAGAACCGGCTGCGCGCCGCGATCCTCCTCGCGGAGGTGGCCGAACTGCCGGCGGCCTAGCCGGTCCAGCACCGTGCCTTAGTCGGCCTGCGTCGGACCTGTCAGCTTGGCCCGGACCTGCCAGAATGTGTGCAACGCGTCGAGCTACCGGTACGAAGGAGTCCCCCCACTTCATGCGCGCTCTCGCCACCTGGTGCGTCCGTCATCGGCGTACCGTCGTCCTGGCCTGGCTGTCCCTGCTGGTCATTGCGACCGTTGCGTCGCGCGCCGCCGGGACCGACTACTCGAACAACTTCTCGCTTCCGAAGACCCAGTCGACCGAGGCCATCCACCTCCTTCAAGCGGTGTCGCCGAGGGTCGCCGGAGATACCGAACAGGTCGTCATCGCAACCTCGCGCGGGGAAAGGGTGACCGACCCCGCTGTGGAGGCCCGGGTGACGACCATGCTGGCCACCCTGGCCAAGGTTCCCCACGTCACCAACATCGTGTCCCCGTATGGGCCCGAGGGAGCAGGGCACGTCAGCGCCGACGGCACCGTGGCCTTCGCCAGTGTGACATTCGACGAGCAGGGGCAGAACGTGCCCGACAGCCTGGCGAAGACCTTCGTCCGCACCGCACAGTCCGCGGGAGCACCAGGCCAGTCCGCTGGAGCGCCCGGCGTACACGTAGCCGTGGCCGGCCAGGTCGCGCAGAAAACCGACCGGCAACCCTTCGGCGGCACCGGCTTGGGCATCATCCTGGCTGCGGTCGTACTACTTCTGGTGTTCGGGTCGGTCTTCGCCATGGCTTTGCCGCTGATCTCGGCCCTGGTTTCGCTTGGCAGCGCGATCGGCATCATCGGGCTGCTCAGCCACGCGCTCAAGATGCCCCAGTTCTCCAGCGAACTGGTCCTCCTGATCGGGCTCGGGGTCGGTGTGGACTACGCCCTGTTCATCGTCACCCGCCACCGGCAGGGGTTGGTAGCGGGGCGGGACGTCGAGGCTTCCATCGTCGAGGCGGTGAACACATCCGGCCGGGCCGTGCTCTTCGCCGGGATCATCGTCTGCATCGCGTTGCTCGGCATGTTCGCTCTTGGGGTCAGCTTCCTCTTCGGGATGGCCGTGGCCGCCGCTATTGGGGTGGCCCTCACCATGGTCGCCGCCCTCACCCTCCTGCCGGCGCTGCTCGGCTTTATCGGCCCGAAGGTGCTCTCGCGCCGCCAGAAGAAAGAGTTGGCCGCGCACGGGCCACGGGTTATCGGCTCGAGTTCCAAGGGCTTCTGGCCGCGATGGGCCGATCTGGTCCGCGGGCAACCGGTGGTGTCGGCGGTAATAGCTCTGGCCATCGTGGTCGTGATCGCCCTTCCCTTCTTCTCCCTGCGCATGGGCTTCTCCGATCAGGGGAACAACCCCGCCGGGACCACCACCCGGGAGGCCTACGACCTGCTGGCCAGAGGCTTCGGGCCGGGCTTCAACGGTCCCCTCCAACTCGTTGCCGTAGTAGAGAACTCCGGACAAAGGGCGACCTTGGACCGGGTCGTGACGGCCGTGGCCGCCCAGCCCGACGTGGCTCGAGTCTCCAACCCTCAGCTCATCCCCGACAACCGCGGTTCGGAGGTGGCGCTGATCGAGGTTTACCCCAAGAGCGCCCCACAGGACGAAGCAACGACCAGCCTGGTAAGCCACCTGCGGGACCGGACCTTGCCGGAGGCCGTCGGCTCGTCGGGGTTGCATGTCTACGTCGGCGGCACGACCGCCACCTTCACCGACTTCTCACACGTCCTGTCGGCGAAGCTGGGCATCTTCATTGGAACCGTCGTGCTCCTGTCGTTCCTCCTGCTTTCGGTCGTGTTCCGCAGCCTGGTCGTACCGCTCATCTCGGCGGCCATGAACATGCTGTCCATCGGCGCGGCCTTCGGTGTCATCGTCGCTGTCTACCAATGGGGACATCTGGGCAACGTGT
>CAZCCS010000422.1:0-3008 GCA_964497005.1 uncultured Acidimicrobiaceae bacterium
CTCATGGAAGCGAGGTAGAGGCGGTCGACCAGCGGGTGGCCGGGACAGGGCGGCAGCTTCGAAACCCGGTCCCGCGCGGTGGTCATGACCGCCAGGGTGGTGCTGAGCTCCGGCGCGTAGGTCGACACGTCCAGAGATCCCTCCGCCCACTGGGTCGCTTCTTGCGCCATGGCCGGTACCCGCTGCGCCATCGGGGTGATGGCGGACGCCGCGGCTGCCTGCCACTGCGTTGTGAGCGCCCCGTTGTCCGAGCTGCTGCAGGCCGAAAGGACGACCGTCGCCGACAAGGCCATCCCCGCGCACCCTTGCAGGACCCCACTCAGTCTGGTAGAGCTTTTCGACATGAACGGGGCTTCAGGTTACGGCTTGAAGTAATGCCTCGCAGGCGGTCTGTCGACGAACTGGCGAAGGCCATCCGCCGCGCGGCGGAGGAGGCGTTGGCCCCCGACGACGTGCGCTTCGAGCGTGGTTCGGAAAGGCCGCTTGGCCGTAAGGGTCGCCACACTCGGGCCAACATCCTCAAGGCGGCAGCTGATGTGTTCCAGGAGGCCGGGTGGACCGGTTCGAGCATCGCCGCGATCGCTGACAGTGCCGGAGTCGGCGTCGGGACCGTCTACCAGTACTTCCGGTCCAAGGAGGAGATGGTCGCCGCGATAGTCGGTGAGTGGACGGTGCGCTCGCTGTCCGAGGTGAAGGCGTGGAACCCGGAAGAAGGGGTCGAGGGTCTTCGCAGATTGATCCACCGCTTCGTCACCATGTACGCAACCACGGCGGGCTTCCAACGCCTGTGGGAAGAGGTGAGCTTGGTGGACCCCGCCCTCGGAAGGCTTCGCGACGACGTTACCGAGCTGTTCGTCAATCTCTTCGCCGAGTCGTTCATCGCTGCGTCGAAAGCCCGGTTGCTCGACGCCGGCCCGGATCCCGTGGAAACCTCGCGTGCGGTCAACGCGATGATCGAGCGTTACTGCCTGCAGGTGTTCGTGCGGCACTCCCGCACCGTGACTCCCAACCAGGCCGGCGATCTGCTCACCGGTCTCGTTCACGGCGCGCTCCAGGTTCGGCAATGACGGGCGTCCGTCCGCTCGCCGAATCACCCGATCAGCTGACCCCGGGATGGCTGACCGACGCCCTCCGTCACGCCGGTGTCATCGACGGCGACTCGACCGTGAACGCAGTGAAAACAGAGCTGATCGGCACCGGCCAGATGTCCGACAGCGCCAGGCTTCACCTGGAGTACACCCCGCCCGCACCTCCGTCCGCCCCGGCGACCATCGTCGCCAAGGTGCCGTCCGCGGACCCGACCAGCCGTGCGACCGCGCTGGCTCTCGGCTCCTACGAGAACGAGGTCCGCTTCTACCAGCAGGTCGCCCCCCGCGTTTCGATGCGGACCCCACAGGTGTTCTACGCCGACATCGATGTCGCCACCGCCGCGTTCGTGCTGCTGATGGAAGACCTGCGCGAGGCAAGAACCGGCGATCAGCTCGCCGGCTGCTCGCTGAAGGAAGCCGGAGCGGCCATCGACGAGCTCGCCGGGTTGCACGCACCGCTTTGGGCAGACCCATGGCTCGAGACCCTTCCCTGGTTGCACCGGGACAAGGAGGGCCAGAGGGCGTTCCTTCTCGGCCTGCTCCCGCAGCTTTGGGCCGGCTTCAACGACCGCTACAAGGACCGGTTGGGTGCCGACGTCACCGAGGCAGGCGCGACCCTGTTTGCGCATCTCGACTCCTACGTGAACGCCGACACCGAACCGTGGACGGTCGTTCACGGTGACTACCGCCTGGACAACCTTCTCTTCATCGGCTCGACCGGGCGGGTGGCAGTGGTCGACTGGCAGACCTGCACCCACGGCCCGGGCCTGCAGGACGTCGCCTACTTCATCGGTGCCGGCCTGCTTCCTGACATCCGGCGCGAGTCGGAAGCGGAGCTCGTCTCGCGCTATCACCGCGGCCTGGTCGAGGCGGGAGTCGCCGGGTACGACGCGGACCGCTGCTGGCACGACTACCGGCGACTCACCTGGGCGGGCCTCGTGATGGCGGTTGCCGCGTCGATGCTCGTCGAGCGAACCGAACGCGGTGACGAAATGTTCATGGCGATGGCCCACCGTCACGCGCGGCACGTGCTCGATCTCGGGGCCGATCAGCTGCTCAAAGAACAGTGAGGGACCTGTCGAAGGACCCGAAGCCCCTCCACGAGGTGTTGGAGAAGGCGCTCGGCCCTGACGGGCCGCCGACCGATCTGCAGAGACTGTCGGCCGGAGCATCGAACGCAATCTGGTCCTTCCAGTACGGGTCCCCGGCGCGCAGTTACATCGTGCGGATCGCCGCACCAGGCACCAACCGGGTACCCATCACGACCGAAGCGGCCGGCATGGAAGCGGCGCGCGCAGTGGGGGTTCCGGTTCCGGTGATCGTCGCCGCGGCGGAGGACACAGGGCCGTTCGGGCGGCCCTACATGATCATGGAGCACGTCCGGGGCGAGACACTCGCCCGGCACATCCTGCGCGACGAACAGTTCGAGATCGCTCGGAGGAACTTCGCCACGCAGTGCGGCACGATCCTTGCCCGCCTCCGGGGGGCCGAGCACCAGCACCTGGTCGGGTTGGAGAACGAGGATCAGCTGCAACGGTGGACCGATATTTTCCGCTTGGCCGATGTGCCGGTCCCCACCTTCGAGTGGGCCTTGAGATACCTCCAGGAGAATCGGCCCCCGCCGGGCGACCCCACCCTGGTGCATGGGGACTTCCGGCTCGGCAACCTGATAATCGGGCCGGAGCGCATAGAGGCCGTGCTCGACTGGGAGCTGTTGCATCTGGGGGACCCACTCGAGGACCTGGGGTGGGTGTGTGCGCGACCCTGGCGGTTCCGCGGGCCCAAGCCGGTCGGCGGGATGGGGGAGTACGACGATCTAGTCAGCGCGTACGAGCGGGAATCGGGGACGAGCGTCGACCGCGAGGAGCTGCGATGGTGGGAGGTGTTCGCCACATGGCGGTGGGGGATCATCTGTGTGCT
>CAZCCS010000423.1:0-3004 GCA_964497005.1 uncultured Acidimicrobiaceae bacterium
CTCCCCGTTGGCGAGATCGCACACGGCGAGGCCCCATTCGGGCTCACCGCCCCTCGCGTGCACGACCGAGTAAGCCGCCACGACGGCGTCGCCCGAGTACACGTCGCAGATTGCCCGGCGGTTCCCAGGCACCGGCGCACTGGCCCCAGACGCTGGCGCCCCGGCCGGCGCTCCTTTCCCGCTCGCCGCCAGCCCGGCCACCACGCTCTCGCCCGGCGGGGCCGATCGGTAAACGCCGAAGGCGTGTTTGGTCATGTGCATGCCGACGCCGCTGACCATGCCGTACGAGCCGGGGTCGGATCTCAGCTTGTCGACCATCGCCGCGGTGCTGTGGGTCATGTACCCGCTACCGGCCCCGCCGGCGAAGGGAAGGCCGCCGGTTACCGTCAGACCCCGAGGATCATCGGCCCGGATCCGGAGGGCGTCGCACGCGAAGTTCAACGAGCTCCCGAAGCAGCTGTACAAGTCCAGATATGCGATGTCGTCGATGCCGACCCCGGCCTGGGACAGGGCCTCGGACGAAGCCTGGCTCATCGCCGGCGAAGCCCACATCGGCTCGTGCTCGGCGACGTACACCGGGTCGAGGGCGTATCCGGTGCCATGAAGGTAGACCCGCCGCTCGGAGTCGATGCCGAGGCTGTCGGCCGCCTCGTCGCTCGCCACGACCACGGCTGCCGCCATGTCGACATCCATGACCGAGATCATCGTCTTGGTGTACGGGTAGCCGACCATCCGGTTCGACGGAGTTGGCTCGATCAGCTCGGACGCACTCCTCCGGGTCGGGAACCACGCGTTCGGGTTCGCTTCCGCGACCTTCGTCATCGGCGCGAGAAGCTCACCGAGCGATCGCCTGTAGCCATCGGGATCGATCCCGAGATGCGCACGGCGCGCGACATCGAACACCGCGAAGGTGAGCCACGCCTGGAATACCGAGTGGGCGATCTCTGCAGGGTGAAACGGCTCCTCGAATGGGAACGGCTTCTTATCCGGATCGCGGTGCGACCACGCGAGCCTCTCCCCGGCCTTCTTCGCTCGGCGAACAGTGTCGAGGGCTTCGCCGCTCACGACGACTGCCACGTCCACCTCGCCGGCCGCTATCGCCGCGGCCGCCCGGGCGACGAGCAGGTGCGGGGTGGTGCCGCCGATTCCCGAGTACTCCTTCCGCGCCGGCGATACGCCGAGTGCTTCGCACAATCGGCCGGCGGGATCGTCGTAGGGCCAGCTCTGGCAGTACAGGACGTCGAGGCTTCCGGTGCGGCCGAGCACCGTCGACTGGGCAACACCGGAGTCCTCTGCAGCCGCTCTGGCGACCTCCTCCCACATCACCAGCGGTTCGGGCGCTGGCTCCGGCCCGGGGCGCCACGTCCTCTGGGCGGCACCGACGATGCACGGCGCACGGCGAGGTGTCTTCCCTGTCAACGGCCCTTCCATTGCGGAGGCCGCTTCTCGGCGAAGGCGGCAGGCCCCTCCTTGGCGTCGTCGCTCGAGAACACTTTGGCTGCGAGCTCGCTTTCGATCCGGTACGCCTCTTTCATGTCGACGCCGAGGCCCCGGAGCACGCTCTCCTTGGTTGCCTGGACAGCGAGGGGGGCGTTCGAGATGATGCGGGTCGCCCAGCTCCGGGCCCGGTCCATCAGTCCTTCTGTCTCGACGATCTCGTTGAGAAGTCCCAGCTCGAGCGCACGTTCGGCCGGGAAGGCCTCTGCCGTGAGAAGGAATTCCATCGCTGCCGGATAGTTGAGCTGGCGGGGAAGGCGGACGGTTGTGCCACCCCCGGCGAACAGGCCGCGCTTGGGTTCCATCACGCCGAACTTGGCCCGGGGTGTGGCGACACGGATGTCGACCCCGCCGAGCATCTCCATTCCCCCGGCCACGCAAGGACCGTCGATCGCAGCGATTATCGGCTTGTAGATCGTGAGGCTCCTCAGCACCGCGTCGGTCCCGTCCCTCAGCTGGCAGCCGTCGATCTCGGTGACCTCTCCCTTCGAGATTTCCTTCTGGAGAGCGGTGATCTGGGGGATGTAGGTCTTGAGATCCGCGCCGGACATGAAGTTGCCTTCGACGCCTGTGATGATCGCTACCCAGGCGTCCTCTTCGTCGCGAAAACTTCGCCACGCCTTCGCAAGATCACGGAAGTGGTACAGGTCCAGTGAATTGCGCGCCTCGGGCCGGTCGATGGTTATTACCGCGACGTGGTCGTCCCCCAGCTCGTAGTGGATCGGCACAGTGTGTTACAGGGGGTTCTGGCGCAGGTAGCCGTAGATGCCCGCGAATCCGTCGTTGACCTGCTCCGGCAGGTGCTGGAGCTCTCCGAGCACCCGGGCACCCCAGACGATGTGGGCGCTCCGCTCGACCAGCGCTGTGATGTGGAGGACGGTGGAAGGCTTGGGTCCAACCGCGACCATCCCGTGATTTGCGATCAACGCTGCGCCGCGTCCCTCCAAAGCCTTCACTGCCTGCTCGCCGACATCCGGAGTGCCGCTCGCCGCGTAGTCGGTGCAGCGCACGTCTCCGCCAACGAAGATCGAAAACTCATCGATGCACGCAGGAATCGACTGATGGGTTATGGCGAACATGGTCGCGTGTACTGGATGGGAGTGGATCACCGAGCCGACGTCATCGAAGGCGCGGTAACACGCAAGGTGCAGCAGCTTCTCCGAGGAAGCGGACCGCCCTTCTTTGGCCGAGACGGTTTGGCCATCGGGATCGATCACCACCAGATCGTCGAGCTGCATGTCGGCGTAGTCCACGGACGACGGGGTGATAACGATCGTCCCGTCCTCCTGCCGCGCGGAGATGTTCCCCGCGGTCCCTTCAACGAGACCCTTGCGCAGCATGTCCTTCGCGGCGGCGAGGACCGCTTCGGGTGCATCCACCACGTATCTCACGAATAGACCTCCGGGTTGGCGAGGTTGACAGGACGCTGTCCTTCGAGGAGCCGGGCCAGATCGCCGGCGACCATTGAAGCCTGCCTCGATTCGGTGTCCCAGGTGGCACCGCCGAT
>CAZCCS010000424.1:0-1643 GCA_964497005.1 uncultured Acidimicrobiaceae bacterium
CCATCAACGAGAGTGAGACCATGGATGTCTCGTCGACGATCACGACGTCATGGGGTAGTCGGTTGTTCCGGTCGTGGCGAAACCTGCTTGAGCTGTCCGGTCGTCGGCGCAGAAGCCGGTGAACGGTCAGACCTTCCGCGCCTCTCAGCCACTCCCGCACGTCCCCGCTCAGTTCCAGGTCAGGCTCGGAACGCCTCACGGATTCCTCCATCCGGGCGGCCGCCTTGCCCGTCGGCGCGACGAGCGCGATCAGGGGAGGTCGTCCTCCGGCGAGCGCTGCTTGCTCGTGAAGGAGTGCCATGACCCGCGCGATGGTGGTGGTCTTGCCGGTGCCCGGGCCGCCGGCGATCACGGTCAACCCGCGGAGCAGCGAAGCGGCGGCCGCCCAACGCTGCCCCGGTGCGGAACCCTCGGGGAACAAACGGAGGATCCCCTCCCGCAGAGCCGGCCGGTCGAGCGGCTGCAGGGGGGTGTCGCAGCGAAGGAGGAGGTCGGCGGCCACGAAGCACTCGTCGCGCCAGTAGCGGTCGAGGTAGAGGAAGCCGTCGACCAACCGCAAGGGCCGATCTGCGGCCGTCCCTTCGCCGACCGCGACCATCCGGCTGTTGGCTATCGCGGTGAGCCACTCCTCGGGGTCCGGCCAGGGAAGCCCGTCGACGGCGGAGGTGTCCTCGACGTCTGACACGACGGTGGATCGCGCCTCCCGGATGCTCGTCCGTACGTGCCCGAACCGGGGTCCTCGCACCGAGAGCGCGGCTCCCAGCATGACCATCTCGTCGGGGTCTCCCGCGAGAAGCGACAGGCGCGATGCGACGTGAACATCGGCAGGCGCGAGAACCCCCGCCCGGTTGAACGCGCCGAGCAGCCCTTCGCAAGCTTGGACCACGTTCGGCCCGAACGGGTCCGTCACCAGACTTGGCCCCGCCGTCAAAGGATCCCGGTCCTGCCGGGGGTGTCGAACAAGTCGGAGAGCGACTCGACCAACGATGTCGGTGCCTTCCATGAGAAGACCCCGCAAGGTTGTCCGTCCACGACCGGACACTGAGGCCCGGTCATGCCGCGGACGAACAGGTACAGCACCCCCCCTAGGTTGGTGTCAGGGTCGTAGCCAGGCAGCCGCCAGCGCAGGTAACGGTGGAGCGCGACGGCGTAAAGGATCGCCTGCAACGGATAGTGCGCGTGTTGCATTGCGTTGTCGAGGGCTTCGGGACGGTAGTTCCAGGCGGACACTTCCTCGTTGATTCCACCCAATCGGTTCGTCTTGTAGTCGGCGACGAAATACCTGTGAGCTCCTCCCTCGGTGCGCACCCGGAAGACCAGGTCCAGGCTCCCGGTCAGATAGCCGCGAAGGTCGGTCCCCAGCTGTGGACTGGCAAGTCGTCCGGGGTAACCGAGAAGCGGCCCTGCGGGGTCCAGGTGGGTGGCGAACAGGCCGGCGATCTCCGAGGTGAGCACCCTCCCACTCGGAGCGTCCCCTCCGGCGAGAGGAAGTTCGAAGCCGACTTCGTCGAGCCGATCACCCCGCTCGATGTCGCCGAGGGTGACATCGGCCGCCAGAGGCCCCAACGGAGTCCGGATAGCGGCGACCAGCCCGTCCACCAGCGCGTCCGGATCGGTCAGCTCCGGCGGCCTGCGCTCCCACT
>CAZCCS010000424.1:1653-3003 GCA_964497005.1 uncultured Acidimicrobiaceae bacterium
ACACGCCCGATTACGGCGGCTTCGCCGGCGACAGCAGCAACGCGGGAGTCCACACGTTCCTCGAGAAGCGCTGCGGCACGCTCGACTGCCACGGCCAGATGGGCAGGCCGTTTCGTCTCTTCAGCTCCGGCGGCCTGCGCCCCCACTCGGACCTGATCGCCTCCCTCGTTAGGGTCGGGAGCTCGGGATCCGAGAAGTCGACCGCCTCGAGTACGTGGTGCACGAAGGTCCCGACGGCGGCGCTACTTGGAACAGCGCCGAGCGGGAGAGGGTGCTCACGGAGCAGCCGCTCGAGTGACGACACGGACCCGGCGGCCAGCTCGGTCTCGGTTCGGACGTTCTGCTCGTCGAAGGTTCCGGTGTCCTCCGGTTCGCTGGCGACCAGATCGCCGGACGAATGGTCGCCGGCGACGATCGAGGAGTACGACGACCGGCGCCACGCCAGGTCCAGTGCGCGATCGAACGAGGCCGTCGCCATGGCGCTCATCGAGCTCGGATCGGAGCTCCTTCGCCCGTCCTGCTCGCCGAAGGAGGGGGCGGACCCCGGAGCTGGAAGCCTGCCGCACCGCTCGACCGCGATGGATCCGGGGGCACCGGCGCTCAGGGCGTCAAACCTGCGTTCGATCTCGGCGTCGCCGAGCCGACGCGGCGACGGATCGAAGGTCCCGTCCGGCGAGCACCCGGTAGAGGGGGGACTGCTCGGAGCTCCTCACCCGGGCCCACCAGAGAACCAATTGGTGCTGAGCCCTGGTCAGAGCCACGTACAGCAGCCGGAGATCCTCGGCGCGCCTCTCCTTCACCTCCAGCTCCCGATGTTGCCCAAACGCCCGGTCGCCTTCTGCGGTGCCAACGTCGAGCATCCGTGCGAATCCGCGTTCCGGATCGTGGTAGATCACCGGCGCGCCCTGATCGGGACCTCTCGCGCTGTCCCAAAGGAATGGGCAGTAGACGACCGGAAATTCCAAACCCTTCGCCCTGTGGATGGTGAGAACCTGAACTGCGTTGGCGTCGGTTTCAAGCCGCCGCGTCCTCTCCTCGATGTCGCTCTCGCGTTTCGCCTCCTCAATCCTGCGCGACAACCATGCCCTCAGCGCGGTAGGGCCGAGGGAGTTGGCCGACGATTCGGAGTGAAGGAGCTGGGCGATGTGGCCCATGTCCGTCAACGTCCTCGCACCACCGAGCTCTTCTAGCAATCTGGCGGGTACCCGGCCGTCGGCGACGACCCAGCGGAACATCGCGGCCATGCCGCGTCGTCGCAGCGCCTCGGCCCATGAGTGGAGACGGGCGTGCAGTTCCTCCCACTCCGTCTCGGTTGCCATGGCGATCCGCTCGGGAACCATCCCGATGAAG
>CAZCCS010000425.1:0-2983 GCA_964497005.1 uncultured Acidimicrobiaceae bacterium
GGGGATCGGAATCTCCGCCAGAACCAACGACGTCCGCACCGCCCAGCAATTCGCCACGCTCGCCAGCCTGCCGACCATCGCGGTCACCTCGCTGATCGCCTACAAGGTCATCCCCGCGGACACCCGAGTCGCCCTCGGGTTCGGTATCGCACTCCTACTACTGGACCGTTTGGGATGGAAGATCACGTCGGCCACATTCAACCGTGAACGGCTCATAATCGGAACCCAATAGGGTCCTGGCCGGTACGGCCCCAAGCGAGCCAGCGAGGTCCCATAGGCCGATACCACCAGTACGATGTGAGATAGAGAAGTGAGAGGAGGCGCCCTATGTGGGTGATCGCCGGTGTCCTCTTGGGACTGGTGGTGCTCACGTCGTCGATAGGGTTTCACGCCGGTCCTCATGCCCATTTCGCAGCGGCCGGGTTGGGGCTGGCTGCGGCCGCGACGTTGGTGATACTGGCCGTTGGGCGAGGCGCGACCGCTCTGCTGTGGGTGCTATTGGTTGGCGACCTCAGTTTGACGGTCGGACTGGGATTCCTCGCATCGCGGGGCATGAAATCTCGGCGTGGGGTCTCGGCGGATCATCGGGCGCTCGTCCGGGCCGGGGCGGTGGGGATAGCGGTTGGTGGTCTCGATCCCGAGGGCATCGTGAGGGTGCACGGCGAGGATTGGTCGGCGGTGGCCATCAACAACCCGGTGCAGTCGGGCGCGGCAGTACGGGTCGTACGCCGTGAGGGCCTGCGCTTGGAGGTTTGGGGTGATGAGTTGCTGACCGCACTGGGTGGACTCGACGCGCGGAGCCGGGAGGCGGGGGGCTAGATGCTCATAGGACTATTGGTCGGAATCATCGCTTTTGTAGGTCTGGTCGTGTTGGCGACGGCAGTGAGGATCGTGCGGGAGTACCAGAGAATCGTCCTGTTCCGTCTTGGTCGGGCACTCGGTACCCGGGGGCCAGGGCTGGTATTCATCAATCCGGCGACCGATCGGACGAGCTGGGTTGACCTGCGGGAGCAGTTTCTGGAGATCCCCCATCAGACAGCTATCACCAAGGACAACGCGTCTATCTCCATCGACTTCATCATCTTCTACAAAGTCGTCGACCCGGAGATGTCAGTGTTGCGGGTTCAGAACTTCGCCAACGCAGCCCTCAACGTGGCCGCGACCACATTGCGTAGCGTGGTCGGCGACATGCCTCTCGATGATGTGCTCTCGAAACGCGAGGACATGAACGCAGCGCTTCGGGTCCGCCTCGACGAGGTAACAGAGCGTTGGGGGGTGAAGGTGACGACAGTGGAGGTCCGTGAGGTCAACCCGCCTCCAGGGGTCCTCGACGCTATGACCCGCCAGATGTCCGCGGAGCGGACCCGGAGGGCGGCGGTGACCGAGGCCGAGGGTCAAAAGCAGGCCGCGATTACTCTCGCTGAGGGCACCAAGCAGGCTGCCATCCTTCAAGCGGAGGGTGAGCGGGCCGCTGCGGTCCTCAGGGCGGAAGGCCTGTCGGGGGGAGTGGAAAAAATCCTCCAGGTGGCGCGTCGCATGGACGCGACCACGATGCAGCTGCAATATCTGGAGACCCTTAAACAGATCGGCTCGGGCCCCTCAACGAAGATCGTGCTGCCGATGGAACTCAGTGGCCTGGTGAACCGATTGCGTGGCCTGCTCGATATGAGCCAAGCCGAAGAGTCGGTCTTTGAGTCTCACACCGGCGATGGCAAACCGGGTGCGTCCTGACCCGCAGGTTCGAGGATGGACCTGCGCGGGAACGCCCCCCTCGAGCGGGTGTGATCTCCGTTCGTTAGCATCTTCGCCGTGGCACGTATCACGTTTCCGGAGCACGGTCTAGGTGAGCACGCCGACTGGGCGCTCCTCCGGCCAGAGATAGGAGCCGGCATGGGGGCGTTGTCCTCAGCCGTGTACGAGAAGTCGAAACTCGACCTGCGAGAACGTGAGGCGGCCCGATGGACCATCGCCTTGATCAACGACTGCGTCGTATGTCAGGGCACGAGGGCCAAGCACGCCGACGCTGCGGGCATAGACGAGGACTTCTACATCCAGGTGACCGAGTGGCGAACCAGTGCTGACCTCACCGAACGCGAGCGACTAGCCGCCGAATTCGCTTTTCGATTCGCCCTCGATCATCAGGCAATGGACGACGACTTCTGGGGTCGGCTCGCCAAGGTCTACAAAGACGACGAGATCGCCGACCTCACCATGTGCTGCGGAGCCTGGCTTGGTATGGGGCGGATGCTCGCAGTGCTCGGAGTTCGGGCCCCTGAGCAGCGCCTGCTCGTATAGAGCCGAGCGGGTCTTGCTCTGCTCAAACGCCCGTCTGAGCTAAGACGCGGCCTGCCGCTACGGCAGATTGGAGGGCGGCGTAGTCCTTCTCGTTCTGGTCGGCGTAGAGCTCGCCGAACTGAGCGATCGCCCTGTCGAAAGCGTCGCTGGTTCCGAGGTACGCCGCCAGCGCGATCCGATCGCCCGATCGCGCGTGAGCACGAGCAAGGGTCCAGGCGCAGGCTCTTCCGTAAACGGCCAGGCTCCTGGCATCAAGCCGATCGGGGTCAATCGAGCCCTTCCAGTCGCGGAGCTGCCGCACGTAATAGTCCGTCTCGGTCCCGTCGGTGCCCTTGAGGCGGTCCCATCCTAAAAAGATGTCGCTGGTTGCTTGCATCAAGTGCTGTCCGGTCACCACCCGTTGACCGTTGTTCCGGTAGGGGCTCGGCGAGGTGTACGGCTCGAGAACGGAGCGTTGGGCCTGCTTCGCCTGAAGGATCAAGGGGTCGGACTGGTCTCGGCCTAGTAGCAACACGATCCAGCATTGGGTGCCGACGCTGCCCACCCCGACCACCTTCCGGGCCAGGTCCACAGTGCGGAACCTGTCCAACAGATACCGCCGGTCGCTTTGCAGGGTACTGCGATAACTCCGGAGCAGCCCGTTTAGCGCCCGAGCCAGGCTGTCGGCTTGCGTATCTGGGAGCAACTC
>CAZCCS010000426.1:0-2971 GCA_964497005.1 uncultured Acidimicrobiaceae bacterium
CGAGGGGCCGGCCCGTCGCGGTATGGGCAGGATCGGTCGTGGCATTCGCCGTCCATGTCGTGATCGCGGTCGCGGTGGGAGTCGCCCTCTTCCACCTGGTGTCACACGCGGTCCTGGATGGCGTTGTAGGGGCGATCTTCTTGGGGGGCGCCGTGTACGCGTTCCTGAGCAGAGGCGAGGCCCACGGGCCCCCCGGAACCAGGGCCTGGAGTGGCCGTAACGCCGCGGTGACGTCGGCCGGGATCATCTTCTTGGCGGAGTGGGGGGATCTGACCCAGATAATCACCGCCAATCTCGCCGCCCGTTACCACCAGCCCTTGACCGTGGGGCTGGCAGCGTTCCTCGCGCTAGTCGCGGTCGCCGGTCTGGCGGTCACCGCGGGCGCGGGGATCCTCCGGGTGGTGTCGGTGAGGACAGCCCGCCTGGTCACGGCGGTGGTCTTGACGGGTCTGGCCGCGTACAGCTTCACGCAGGCTGCAGGGGGCTAGCGGGTAGCGTCGTTGCGTGCGGATCGCCGCAATGGATCTCGGGAGCAACTCCTTCCATCTGCTCGTCGCGGATGCGCGCGTGGACGGTTCGTTCGAGCCGCTGGCGAGGGACAAGGAGATGCTGCGTCTCGGCAGCACAGTGGCGCGCACGGGAGAGATCGGTTACGCGGAAGCTACTGCCGCAGTCGAGACCGTTGCGCGGTTCAAGGACCTTGCGTTGTCCCTCGGTGCCGAGGAGATCGTCGCATGCGCAACCTCGGCCCTGCGCGAGGCCAGGGACTCGCTGGCAGTGGTGGACCGGATAGAAGCCGAGGCCGGCGTGAAGGTCCGGGTGATAAGCGGCAAGGAGGAGGCCCGTCTCATATTCGACGCCGTGCGCACGAGCGTGGTGATCGATCCCGGTCCGGCTCTGGCGATGGACCTCGGGGGTGGAAGCCTCGAGCTCATGCTCGGCGACTCGAGTGGTCTCGCCTGGTCGGCCAGTCTCAAGCTCGGGGTCGCCCGTCTAACGGCCGAACTGGTTCGATCCGATCCGCCGACGGGAGGCGACCGGCGCCGGGTGGTTGAGGTGGTCACGAGCCGGCTCAACCATCCTCTGCTGCCCCGCCTCTCCGAGACCGGAGCCAGCCTGGCGATCGGGAGCAGCGGGACGCTCAGGGCCTTGATCTCGCTCTGTGCCGCACGCGGCGCTGCATCGCATCCCGGATCGGTCAACCAGCTGCGCGTGAACCTCGATGACCTCGAAGCCCTTCAGAAGGATCTTCTGACGATGACATCCACGGAGCGCGCGTCACTTCCGGGGGTCGAGGCTCGGCGCGCGGACCTTCTTCCTGCCGGAGTGATAGTCGCGACGACGGTCATGAACCTGGCCAAGATCGACAGCCTCGTCGGGTGCGAGTGGGCTCTGCGTGAAGGGATGGTGCTCGACGCGATAAGGCACCACAGCGAGGCCGAGTGGGACCCCGACCCGAAGGCGATTCGGCGCGAGTCGGTGCTGAGCCTGTGCCGCCGCTCGCAATTCAATGAGGTGCACGCAACCAAGGTGGCTCGGATCGCGGGGGAGTTGTTCGACGGGACCGCATCGCTGCACGGTTTGGGCTCCGACGAACGGGAGCTGCTGGAGATGGCCGCACTGCTGCACGACATTGGTGAGTACGTCAGCGCGGACGGCCATGAACGGCATACCGCCTACTTGATCGAGAACGCCCGCCTGCGCGGGTTCAGCCCCTACGAGGTCGCGGTGCTGTCCAGCCTGGGGCGTTTCCACAAGCGGGGAACGCCCAAGACGTCGTTCGACACTTACGCCCGTTTTTCGTCTGACGAGCGTAAGACCGTCAACAAGCTGGTGGCGCTCCTGCAGGTCGCGGACGGCCTGGACCGAAGCCACGGTGGACCGGTAAGGGATGTGTCGGTCACCACCCGGTCGGGGGTCGTCGAGGTGAGCGTCGACGCCGATGACGACATCGACCTGGAACTTTGGGGTCTGCGGCGCAAACGCGAGCTGTTCGAGCGGGTGTTCGACTGCAAGCTGGAGGTCAGTGAGTCAGGAACGGCCCACCTGGGTACCGTTCAACTCACGTGTCCCCCCTGAGACGTCTCGCTGCTCTCGTCGCCGCTGCCTCTCTGGCGACGACCGGCGTGCTGGCCGCGCTCTCTGCTATCTGGGTCGGTCTGGTCCACCACGCGGCGACGGCGACCATCGCTCCTTTGGCGGCTCTCGAGGCCAGCCCGATGGGCGGTTCTACCGTGTACGCGGACGACGGACACACCGTCCTCGCCGTACTGACCGCTTCGCAGACCCGTAAGCCGGTGCCGCTCGGTCGGGTGGCTCCGGTGATGGTCAAAGCGGTCCTCGACACCGAGGATCACCGGTTCTTCATCCACGGGGGCTTCGACATCCCCTCGATCGCCCGGGCGTTGGCGGCGGACTCGTCGGGGGCGAGGGGCTTGCAGGGCGGCTCGACCATCTCGCAGCAACTGGTCAAGCAGACCTATCTGACGTCCGAGCGGAAGCTGTCCCGCAAGATCAAAGAAGCGGTGCTGGCGGACCGGCTCGAGCGGAAGTACTCGAAGGACCAGATCCTCGAGACCTACCTGAACACCATCTACCTCGGCAACGGCGCCTACGGCGTCGAGGCGGCCGCGAACACCTACTTCGGTGAGCATGCGAGCGATCTCGACGTCGCGCAGTCCGCGATGCTCGCCGGTCTGATCCAGAACCCGAGCGGCTACGACCCGATCCTGCAGCCGGCACTGGCGCGGGAGAGGCGGACGGTGGTGCTCGAGCGGATGCGGCACTACGGCGACATCAGCAGTGCAGAGGAGACCGCGGCGAACTCATCTCCGTTGCCCAGGGCGGTGGTTCTGCCAGCGGTTCAGGCGGACAGGGTGAGTGACTACTACGTGGGCGAAGTCGTCTCCCAGCTGTTGGCCTCCGGCAGCCCGCTAGGCGCGACCTACGACCAGCGCTATCAAGCTCTGTT
>CAZCCS010000427.1:0-2969 GCA_964497005.1 uncultured Acidimicrobiaceae bacterium
GGCCCGCTGTCCCCGCACCGGCGCCGGGCCATGCTCGACGCGACCGCGGTCGTGCTGCTGCGGTGCGCCGAGACCGGCCGGTCCTACTGGGCATGGACCGACGACGAGTGGGCCGGGCTCCTGGGCCAGGACCAGCACGGGTTCCGCAAAGCCGAAACCGTGATGGCCGTGGCGCGGGCCGAGCTCGACTTCTACATCCGCGTGCTCGGCCTCTAGTCCTCGATGCGGAGGGCCTGCTTAGGGCAGCGCTGCACGGCCTCCTCGACCTTGGGACGCAGCTCCTCCGGCGGATTCTCCTGCAGTAAGTAGAGGAAGTCGTCGTCACGCACCTCGAATACCTCGGGCGCGGCCGCCATGCACAAGGCATTGCTCTCGCACAAGTCGTAATCGACAACTACACGCATCCTGTTACCTCCGCAAGACCCGTCGTTTTCACACGCACCATAGCGGTTGGACGGCAACCGGACCGGTGCGTGCCGCCTCACTCGGAGGGCCGCTGGTGGGTCTCGTTGAAGCTGCGAAGCGACGGCACCGGGCGACCACCCGACTGTCGGCCGGGGCCGATGGAAGTCACCGAGGCGACGTCTACGAACATCCGCCAGCTGGTCTCGTCGCCGGCGCCGATCGACCACGCGACGGCCGCCTTTATGGGCGAAACGTGGCTAACGACCACGACATCGTCGACGGCGGCCTCCTCCCAAAGTTCATCGCACGCTTTGCGGACCCGGGCGGCCATCGCCGCGATGGACTCACCCCCGCTCGGCTCGTAGGTCAGGTCCACGCTCCACTGCTTCCACAGTTCGGGCGCCTCCTCCAGCCTCATGCCGTCGAAGACCCCGTAGTCGAGCTCGATCCAACGCTCGTCGACGCTAACGGGCGGGCCGATGCGCGCCGCGGTATCCCGGGCGCGGCCGAGCGGACTGGTCACGACCCTCGTGGCGTTTCTCAGGCGAGTCACCCGGCCGAGAGCCTCAGCCTGGCGGAGCCCCAGCTCGTCGAGGGGCACGTCCTCGCGACCGAGAAGCCGGCGGCCGGCGTTGTGAGCGGTTCGCCCGTGGCGTACCAGGTAGAGCACCGAGGCGACGCTACTTGGCGACTGCAGCGACCGTTGGGACTTCCGAAGGGGTGTCGGGGGCGGGAACCTGGTCGTCGGTCGCGGGTTCGCGGCCGCGCAGCGCGGTCCACCCGAACACGGCAGCGGCGAGGGCGGCCAACGCTCCCAGACCAAGCGAGTAGCGAGCCCCGAGGGTCCCGCCGATGAACCCGACGATCGGGCTGCCTACGGGCGTCGATCCGAGGAACGCCACCGACCACAGCGACATGACCCGCCCCCTCATCGACGGTTCGGTCTGAAGCTGGAGGGTGGCGTTGCCCAACGCCAGGAACGTGACCGAGCAAGCTCCGACGAACAGCAGGGATACCTCTTCGAGCACAAGTGACGGAGACAGAGAAGCGAGAAGCACGCCGGCTCCGAAGACGGCGGCCGTGGTCACCAGCCGACGCGGTCCTTTCCACTGGCGCCCCGCGGCAATCAGCCCGCCGACAACAGCGCCGACACCCATGAACGCGGTGAGATAGCCATAGGTACGCGAGTCGCCATGAAACGTGTCGCCTGCCATCAGGGGCAGTGACGTCTGGAACTCGTAGGTGAGACACCCGATCACCGCCATCATGATGAGAGCGTCGCGGAGGATCGGGGTCCTCCCGACGTAACGGAAGCCCTCGGTCAGCTGACCTCGGATCTTGGAGGACCGCGGCGCCGGGGACAGCTCGTTCTGGTTCATCATCGCCAGCGCTACCAGAACGAAACCGAACGAGACGCCGTTGAGCAGGAAGCACCAGCCGCTTCCCACGGTGGCGATCATCACCCCGGCGATCGCGGGCCCCACCGCCCTGGCCGCGTTGACCATCACCGAGTTGAGGGTCACCGCGTTGGCGAGCTGGTCTCGGCCGACCATCTCCATGATGAAGGTCTGGCGGGTCGGGTTGTCGACCGCGTTTATGAGACCGAGCGACACAGCGATCAGGTAGAGCTCCCAAAGTTGCAGGTGACCGGACAGCTCCAGGCCGGCCAGCGCGAATGCCTGGATGCCGGCAAGCGCCTGGGTGTAGAAGAGAATCCTGTACTTGCCGAACCGGTCGGCGATCGTCCCCCCGAAAGGCCCGACCAGCAGTATCGGAAGGGTCTGGAGGGCCACGAGCAAGCCGACTTGGAAGCCGGAGTGGGTGCGGGTGTACACCAACCAGGACTGGGTGATGCTCTGCATCCAGGTGCCGATCAGCGACACACTCTGGCCGGCAAAGTAGTAGCGGTAGTTCCGCACCCGAAGAGACGAAAACGTCCGGGTGAGGGCTGTGTGGCTGCTCTGCAGTGGCGCGCGCAGAACCTGGTTCATGCCGACCTGATGCTCCTTAGCGTCGCTAAGCAGTCTACGGCATGAGCACGAGGATGCGACCGCATTGGTCGCAGGTCACCATCTCACCAGGCGGCAGGTGACGGATCCGGTCGAGCTCGGTCGCCGGAAGGGTCAGATGGCACCCGTCGCAGCGGCTGCCGGCCAGCCTTGCCACCGCGACGCCGTCGAGCCTGGCTCTGAGCTGCTCGTACATGCGGAGCAGGGACTCGGGCACCACAGCGGCGATCTCTCGTCGCTCGGACTCGACCGCGGCGAGCTCCGAGTCAACGACCGACACCGCGCCAGCCAGCGCCTTCGCGGCCGCCTCGCGTTCGGTTCGGAGGGCAGCGAGAGCCGACTCTATTTCCGACATCTGCTTCTCTATGGGCTCGAGCTCTTCGAGGACTTCGAGGATCGAGTCTTCCAACTCCGAGGATCGCTCCTTCAAGGCGTTGACGTCGGCGGCCATGGCCTGCAGCTCGCGCGATGCCGATACTTCGCCGCTGTAGAGCCGCCGGTTGACCGCTGCGGCCCTGCCGTCGGTGGAAGCCAGATCCGCTTCGAGCTCGCCCT
>CAZCCS010000428.1:0-2945 GCA_964497005.1 uncultured Acidimicrobiaceae bacterium
GAGCCCTGGGTCATCGCCACCGTGGCCGGCGTCGGCTACCGCATCAGCCCTCAACCGGACACTTGCAGTGACGGAGGAGACCGTGGATAGAGCCCCAGGTATGAGCGTTCGTCTCAAACTCACCCTCAGCTACGCCGGCTTCCTGATGCTCGCCGGCGCGTTGCTGCTGGCCGCCGTGTGGTTGTTCCTTCTGCGTTACGTACCCGACAGGTTGCTCACCACCACGCCCATTCACGGTGTTTTTCCCATCCGGTCCAACCTCCTGCGCGTTTTCGCTCCGAGGGCGGCCGCGGTATTGGTGCTCTTGCTGGTATTCGGTCTTCTGGGAGGCTGGATCCTCGCCGGCCGTATGCTCGCCCCCCTCAATCGCATCTCAGACGCCACCCGGACCGCCACAACCGGATCACTCGCCCACCGAATCCGGCTACCGGGCCGTCAAGACGAGTTCCGCGAACTCGCCGACGCATTCGACACCATGCTCGCCCAACTCGAAGCACACGTCGCCGAACAGCAGCGATTCGCAGCCAACGCCTCCCACGAGCTGCGCACCCCGCTGGCAATCACCCAGACACTCCTCGACGTGGCCCGCAAGGATCAGAACCGTTACAACGCCGAACTCGTCGACCGCCTCCACTTCGTCAACACCCGAGCGATCGACCTCACCGAAGCACTGCTCTTGCTCAGCCGCGCCGACCAGAAGTCCTTCACGCCAGAAAACGTCGATCTGTCCCTCCTCGCCGAAGAAGCCACCGAAACGCTCCTCCCCCTCGCTGACAAGCGCGGCGTCACCATCGAGACCTCCGGCGACAAGACCCCCGCCATCGGCTCACCCGCCCTCCTGCTGCAGATGGTTACGAACCTCGTACACAACGCCATCGTCCACAATTTGCCGGAACAGGGCACCGCGTGGGTCACCACCAGCGTTGACCCCAAGCGTGTGGTGCTCACAATCGAGAACACCGGCGAGCGACTTACCCCACAGCTGGTCGCCACGCTTATCGAGCCGTTTCAGCGTGGCACCAAGCGCATCCGCGCCGATCACCCAGGTGTCGGCCTCGGCCTTGCAATCGTCAAGAGCATCGCCGAAGCACACAACGGAACCCTCACCCTCTCCCCCCGGGCCGCTGGCGGGCTCTGCGCCACAGTGCAACTACCCGCCGCGCCACCGCAGACGGATAGATAAATGCCTTGCCAGGGGATGGCGTACGTCCGGCTATAACCACTCGCCTGCCACTTCAAGGTGAGGGACAAAACACATCCGACGCGGCGCTCACGTCGTCCTTGATCCCCAAGTCCTCGCGTGGGTTTCAGCGGACTCGCGACCCGCTCGGCCGACGCTTGTCACCCACGCATTGCGTTCACACGCGCCAGAGCTGTTCGCCTGAGCGGCTAATGACGATATTTGGGACTATCGCTGCCGGTGAGAGGCGAAGGAGAGCGCCGAAGAGATGGGTGATATCCGCGACGGAGATCATGGAAGATGGGTCGATTCGGTCACGGATCCACTCGGTCATATCCGTGTCGACGAAGCCAGGCGAGAGGGCAGTGGCCGTCACACCGTCTGGTACGCCCTCGAGATTGATCGTCTGGCACAGCGAAATCAACGCAGCCTTTGACGCTCCGTAGGCAGCCATACCCCGTTCCGATACGACGCCCGCCAACGAGGCGATGGCAATGATCTTGGCACCCCGAAGAGGGTTGAGTCGGGCTGTTTTGCGCAACAGTGGCAGCAATCCTCCAACTAGCTGGAATGGGCCACGAAGATTGACGGCAATCTGCTTATCCAGCCGGGACAATGAATATCCCTCGACGTCGCCGATGGTGCCCACACCGGCACACAGCACCAAGGCGTCCAACCGATTGCAGAAAGCCGAGTGGCTGCTAATCAGGCGCTCAACGTCACCCTCGACGGCCATGTCTGCCACCACCACGTTGGTCTGGACGCCGAACTCCAAGCTGAGTTCGGCTGCATGCGACTCAAGGAGTGCCGCCCGACGCCCGCTAAGGGTCAGGTCGAACCCCTCCGACGCAAGATACCGGCAGAGCGCGTTTCCGATGCCGCCGGATGCCCCACTCACCAAGGCCGCGGCGGACCCCACCCCGCCTACTCTCGGGATCGGTTCATGAGGTTACGAGATCGGCCCGGCGGTCAGACCACCGTCGGCGACAAACTCTGAGCCCGTGCAGTAGGAAGACTCATTGGACGCCAGGAAAAGGACCAACTGGGCTAGCTCAACCGGCTGCGCCAGCCTTTGCAACGGGACCCGAGATACGAAGTGCTCGAGTTCCACCCCGGCGCCGTCCATCTCCGCGGGGCGAAGCATGGGGGTGTCGACACCCCCCGGATGGACCGAGTTGACCCGGATGCCGAACGGAGCCAGCTCGAGCGCGGCGGTCTTGGTCATCCCTCGCACGGCAAACTTGCTGGCCGTGTAGGCGAGGGTTGCGGGTGCCCCGACCAAGCCACTCGTCGACGACACATTGACTATCGAACTGGTCCCGCGCTCTTTCATCAGCGGAACCGCTGCCCGCATGCCTAGGAACGTTCCCACCTGGTTGACCGACACCACCGTCATGTACTCCTCGAGGGTCAGTTCGGTCAACGGCGAGTAGCGTGCAATGCCAGCGTTATTGACCAGTACGTCCAACCCGCCGAATTCTCGCTCGACGGCGAACATTACATGCGACCAGTTGTCCTCGTTCGAGACGTCAAGGTGCAAATAACGAGCGGCCTCTCCGAGCTCGCGCGCCACCGCTTCGCCGCTGTCGTCGAGGACGTCCGCTATCACGACCAAAGCTCCTTCCGAGCAGAAAAGCCGAGCGTGAGCTTCTCCCTGGCCACGGGCAGCGCCGGTGACGAGCGTGATCTTGCCTTCGAGACGTCTCATCCCGGCCTCCAGTGTTCCCCGTGCAATGCACGGCGAAGGGCTTCGGCTTCGTTCGCC
>CAZCCS010000429.1:0-2923 GCA_964497005.1 uncultured Acidimicrobiaceae bacterium
ATTTGAATCACTCTGAGCTGTCGTGGCCGGGCTCGTCCCGGCCACCTCGATAATGTGGTACTGCAGTGCTGCACGATCGGGGTCGCCGGGACAAGCCCGGCGACGACGCCGTATGTAGTTGCTTGTTCGGCGGATGCTGCCGACCGAAGCCGCCCCATTCGGGGTCGAAGCTGGCGAGAAGGGCGTTGGCCGTGACTTGGAGCAACGCTTCGGAAGGAAGGGAACCGGGCGCCCCGGCGTCGCCGTCTTGCGCCCAGCGGGTACTCGGGAGGCCGGTGCCGGACCGGATCGCTTCCGCCAGTTGATTCGCGGCGATCTCGACGTCAGGCCGGCGTTCGGTCCAGATGTCGGTGATCTGGTGCAGAAGCGCGGTGAACTGCGCCGGCGGATAGTAGGTGCCTCCGTGAAAGGGTCTGCCGTCCGCCGTCAGGAAGACGGTCATGGGCCACCCGCCCCCGCCGGTGATCGCCTGCACCCCCTCCATGTAGATCGCATCCACGTCGGGCCGTTCTTCTCGGTCGACCTTGATGCACACGAAGCGTGCGTTCATCACCTCGGCGATCGTCGGGTCCTCGAAGGATTGGTGAGCCATCACGTGGCACCAGTGACAGGCGCTGTAGCCGATCGAGAGCAGGACGGGCACGTCTCTTTCCCGGGCGGCCGCGAACGCTTCGTCTCCCCAGGGGTACCAGTCGACCGGGTTCTCCGCGTGCTGGCGCAGGTAAGGGCTCGTCTCGCCCGCGAGTCGGTTGCTCGTTGTCACCGTTCCACGCTACCGATGCGCACGCGCTCCGGCGGAGGTCGTAGTCGAGGCGGAGGTCGTGGCGGAGGTGGAGGTAGCGGTCGAGGTAGCGGTGAGGTCCCGACCCGGGCCAGCGTGGTTCAACCTTTCTGGCGTTTCGTGGAATCCGGCGTAGGGGCCTGCGGTTGACGAAAACAGCCAAGAGGGCCCGAAACGAAGGGAGAGCGTTCGCGATGGGTCGTTCGGTTACGCCACGGGTAGAGGCGGCCTGATGGTTGGCATCGTCGCTGACAGCGCTTCCGCCCTCGAACCAACCGTTCTCGCTGCGGAGGGCGTCGGCTTGGTGCCGCTCCTACTCGAGTCGGACGGCCGCTCAGTTCCTGAGACCGAACTCGATGAGTCCGAGATCTCACACCTGCTCGCCTCGGGACGGGCCCGCACGGCGAGCCCCCCGCCGGGGGCGTTCCTGAAGGCGATCGAAGCCGCCGACGACGGAGAGGGCGTCGTGGTGCTGACCGTCGGCAGCCGGTATTCCAGCTCCGCCGACGCCGCCCGCCTGGCCGCGGCGCAGTCCGAGAGCGCGGTCGAAGTCGTCGACACCGGCTCGGCCGCGGGAGGCCAGGCGCTCGTGGTGCTATCGACTGCGAACGCAGCAAAGACGGGCCTCGGCTTGGACGCTCTCGCCAAGCACGCCAACGAGGTGAGCCGGCGGGTTCGGTTGGTGGCTGAGGTGGGGGACTTGACCCAGTTGGCCAGGAGCGGCCGCCTTCCCCGGCGTTTGGCGTCACTAGGGAACACGGTTGGCCTCCGGCCGGTGTTCGAGTTGCGAAGTGGGTCCATCAGGCTGCTCCGGCCCGGACTGTCCAAACGTTCGGCCTTGACTTTGATCCTCGATACCTGGCGGCGCTCGATCGTGCCGGACCACCGGCTCCACGTTGTTGCGATGCACGGGGGTGACCGAGCCCGAGCCGAGGAGATCCTGGAAGCGGTTCTGAACGAGGCACATCCGGCTACATCACTCATCACCCGGTTCGGCCCGGCGATGGTCGCTCACACAGGCACCGAGACCGACGGCTTGGCGTGGTGGTGGGAGCCGGTTTCGGGAAGACTCGCGGACGGTGAAACCGCCTGAGCGGCTTCCATCGGTCCTGCGCAGATGGCCACTTCTATCGGTCTGCGTAGGAGTCAACCTTCTCGAGGCCGCTCTCGTCCTTGCTTTTGCTCCGACGGCCGATCTCAGCCTGGCTCCTCAGGCCAGCGCGATCGGGCCTTTCGGCGTGTTCCACGACCTCCGCTGGCTGAGCGTCTACAGCAACTCGTGGTGGTCGGCGCCGGAGATCGCCGCGGTGCTCGGCCTTCGAGCACTTCTCCTGGCCGCTTGTGTGCGATGGGCCTGGCCATCCGCCGGCCCACCCGGAGCAGCGGCGGTTCCGACCAGGCCATCGTGGTTGCGACTGTGGGGCCGAGGAGCGGTTGCTTCTGCGCTGCTGGCGGTCTTTCTGTGGCCGAGCGTCGCGGTTCTCTTCGCGTCGGCCGTGGTCCCGGTCTCGTGGCTCTTCATAGCCGCCGTGCCGGCCGCGGTGTTCGTCTCGGTAATCGTTCAACCGGTCGCGGTTCGCAACGGTTGGTGGCGCCGGGCCGTCCCTTTGCGGGCCGTGGGCTGGGCGTTGCTCAGCTTCCTGGTGGCAACCCTGGCTGGGCTGGCCGCGGCCGCTACATCCTCTGTCCCCGAGGTTGCCTTGGCGGTGGCCGCCTTCGCGGGTGTATTCAACGCTTGGGCCTGGGACGGAACGGTCAGGGCAGTGGTGAATCCCGCCCGGGCCGAGCGGCTACGGCCGGTGGTCCCCGTGGCGCTCACAGTTCTGGTCGCGGGGGTGGTCGGCGGGGCTCTGGCCGGCTTCACTCAGGCCCGACACACAGCCCTGGAGGCGACGAGGTCGCAGGCATCGCGAGCTGCCCCCTCTCAGTCCGGGCCGCCCGTCGTCATCGTCGACGGCTACGGGTCGAGCTGGACCGGGGTGGACGATCACCCCATTCCCGGTGCTTGGTCGGAGCTGCACTTCTCCTATCGGGGCACCGACGCCCAAGGGAGACCTCTGCCGTATACCGGCCGCGACACGGTGAAGCCATTGCAAAGCCTGGTTCGTCTTCTCGCCGCGCAGATCGCCGGCGCCGCCCAAC
>CAZCCS010000430.1:0-2899 GCA_964497005.1 uncultured Acidimicrobiaceae bacterium
ACCCGGCGCCGTTCACGACGTTCACCCACCTCGACGCCACGACCGAGCTGTCGCGCCAACTCGCCGCCCTCGGCATCTACCCGGCGGTGGATCCTCTCGCCTCGACGTCGACGGTTCTGACGCCCGAAGTCGTCGGCGAACGCCACTACAACGTCGCTCGGCGGGTGCAGGAAATCCTCCAGCGGTTCCGGGAGCTCCAGGACATCATCGCCATCCTCGGACTAGACGAGTTGTCGGAGGACGACCGGGTGACCGTCTCACGGGCACGGAAGATCCAACGGTTCCTATCGCAGCCGTTCTTCGTCGCCGAGCCCTTCACCGGACTCCCGGGCGTGTACGTCCCCCCGTCGGAGACGGTCGAGTCATTCGAAGCGCTCGTCAACGGCGACCTCGATGAGGTTCCTGAGCAGGCGTTCCTGAACGTCGGCGGCGTAGAGAGCGTGCTCGAGAAGGCACGCACCCTACAAAGCGAAAGCTAGCCCCGAATGGCGACCACCCAATTCGAGCTGGTCACTCCCAACCGGACTCTCTACTCCGGCCAGGCCGAGATGATCGTGGGCCGTACGGTCGACGGAGAGATCGCGTTCCTCGCCAATCACATGCCTTACATCGGTGCTCTCGACGCCGGCCTGGTCCGGATCGTGGGCCCGGTGCCCGACGGCGCCGAGCAAGGTTCAGGCGAGCCGGAGATACGGCTGGCCGTGCTGGGCGGTTTCGTAGAGGTAAAGGACAACCGGGTGATCATGCTGGCCGACCAGGCCGAGCTGGCCTCCGAGATCGACGCCGAGGCCGCCCGCCGGGACCTCGCCGAAGCGCAGCAGAGGGCCTCGTCAGCGGGTGAGGAGAACGACCCCGGAGCCGAGACCGCCCTGCGCTGGGCGCAGGCCCGGGTCGAGGCGGCCGTAGGCGAGCCGGTCCACTAGGGGGCCTTCAGCGGGACATCGGTCGCACCTGCGCGGCCGCGTACCCCGAACAACGTGTAGAGGGCCACGCCGAGCGCGGCCGCGCCGATGGGCACGATGCTCAGCGCGCCGCTGACGAAGGACGGGTAGAGCACCAGCCCCGACAACAGCCCTGTCCACGTCCACAGGATCAGCACGGAACGGGTCTGCCCGTGTCCCAGACGCATCAGACGGTGGTGGAGATGGTTCTTGTCCGCGATCGCCGGGTTGGTGCGGCGCCCCGCGCGACGGAGGATCGCGAAAGCCGTGTCCAGCATGGGGATGCCCAGGATGAAGAACGGGATCAACACCGGCGCGAAGAAGAAGTAGGTCCGGCCGCTGAAGTCCTGGTCCGTTTGACCGACCACGGCCATGGTGGACGCCGCCATCAGGAGTCCGAGGAGCATGGCGCCGGCATCACCCATGAAGATCTTCGCCGGGTGGAAGTTGTGGGGCAGGAAGCCCACGCAGATTCCGATGACGATGACCGAGAGCAGCTGGCCCGAGGTCTCCGGCGCGATCGTCCCGGTGTGCACCAGCTGATGGGAGTACACGAAGAACGCCGAGGCGGCGATCCCGACGATTCCTGCCGCCAGGCCGTCGAGCCCGTCGACCAGGTTCACCGCGTTGGCCATGCCGACCACCCACAGCACCGTGAGCACCGGGACCAGGTCCGCGGAAAGAACCAGTGTGGTGCTGGCGAAAGGAACCCGGAAGTAGAGCATGCTGATGCCGAACAGGTAAAGGACGGTGCCCGCGACGATCTGGCCGGAAAGCTTGGCCGGCGGGGACATCTCCCTCAGGTCGTCGACCATCCCGACCGTGAAGATCACCGACGCCGCAAGCACCAAACCGATGGGATCAGAGCTGCCCCGGAACAACGGGCTCAGGCCAGGTATTTGGGACGCCACCACTATCGACACGAGGAGACCGAGGAACATGGCCGCTCCACCGGCCGTGGGCGTAGGCCGTTCGTGCACCCTGCGCTCGTCCGGAAGCACGATGATCGAGAATCTCACCGCGAGTCGTCGCACCACGAAGGTCGACGCGAATGTCACCAGCGCTGCGACCGCGCCGACGATTAGGTAGTCCCGGTAGCCGGTGATGTGAAAGCTCCTGCTAGGGGTACGGAGTGAACTTAGAGCAGAGCACGGCCACTTCGTCGCGCACCGTTGCCAGTTCGGCGGTGTCGTCGGGATTGCGCAGCACCCTGCTGATGAGGGCGGCAATCTCCGCCATCTCGGGCTCCCGCATCCCGGCGGTGGTCACTGCCGGTGTGCCGATCCGAAGCCCCGAGGTCACAAAAGGCGTGCGCGGGTCGCCGGGAATGGTGTTCTTGTTGAGCGTGATACCCGCCCGGTCAAGGGCTTCCTGTGCCACCTTTCCGGTCAGGTCGGGGTCAAAGCTCCGCAGGTCGACGAGCATCAGGTGGTTGTCGGTACCACCGGAAACTATCCGGAAGCCTTCGGCGGCCAGCCCCTCCGCCAACGCTCGTGCGTTGCGGATGATCCGAGCCGCGTAATCGGCGAACTCGGGCTGCGCCGCTTCCCGGAAAGCCACCGCCTTTGCGGCGATGACGTGCTCCAGCGGTCCGCCCTGGAGGCCCGGGAAGACCGCCTTGTCGATCGCCTGAGCGAGGTTGACGTTGCACAGGATCGCCCCGCCCCGGGGTCCCCTGAGCGTCTTGTGGGTCGTGAACGTAACGATGTCGGCGACCCCGACCGGGTTCGGATGCGCCCCGCCGGCGATCAGGCCCGCAACGTGGGCCGCGTCGAAAAGGAAAACAGCGCCGACGCTCTCGGCGATCTTCTTGATGGGCACGGGATCGATGATCCGGGAGTAGGCGGTGGCGCCGGCCACGATCATCTTGGGCCGGTGCTCCTCTGCGAGCGCGGCCAGTTGGTCGAGATCGAGGCGCTCGTCGCTCTCGGTGACCCCGTACGACACGAAGTTGTAAA
>CAZCCS010000431.1:0-2886 GCA_964497005.1 uncultured Acidimicrobiaceae bacterium
CTGGGTGGAGAAAATGTTGCAGCTCGCCCACCGGACCTCGGCTCCGAGATCGACGAGCGTCTCGATGAGAACGGCTGTCTGAATCGTCATGTGAAGCGAGCCGCTGATCCGCGCGCCGGCGAGCGGCTTGCTGTCGCCGTACTCGGCCCGTAGCGACATGAGGCCGGGCATCTCGACTTCGGCGAGGTCGATCTCCTTGCGGCCGAAGTCGGCGAGGCCGATGTCGGCGACCTTGTAGGGAACGGGGGACTGGTCGGCCATTAGTGGCCTCCTTCTTCGTTGATTCGGGCTCTGACGGATCTGACGGGAACGGCGTTCGAGGGATGCCCGCCTGCTGGGCGCGCCACACTCGCTCGTCGGGGCCGGGGCCTTCAGGCCCTTCCCGTCTGGTCGGCCCGGACAGCTACCAGTGTAGGTGACGCGTGCCGGGGGGCATCGGAGCGAACACGGCCGGCTAGCGGTCCGGTACCTTCCAGCTATGGAGCCAGTTCCCGAGCGAATCCTCGTTGTCTTCGCCCATCCCGACGACGTCGACTTCGGGGTGGCGGGAAGCGTCGCGCGATGGACCGACGACGGGGCTTCCGTGACCTATTGCTTCGTCACCGACGGCGACGCCGGCGGATCGGACCCGTCGGTCTCACGGGACCAGATGCGGGTGATCCGCCGCAAGGAGCAGGAGGCGGCCGCGGCCGAGGTAGGCGTCAAGGACCTTGTGTGGCTCGGCTATCCAGACGGTCGGGTCGAGGCGTCCCTGGATTTGCGCAGGGACATCGCCCGGGTGATCCGTGAGGTTCGCCCGGAGCGCGTTGTCGCCCCGAGCCCCGAGAGGATTTGGGAGCGTATCTTCGCCAGCCATCCCGATCACCTGGCAGTGGGGGAGGCGACGATTTGCGCGGTGTACCCGGACGCCCGCAACCCGTTCGCGTTCCCGGAGTTGGCCGCCGCCGGCCTGGAGCCTCACACCGTTCCCGAGGTGTGGCTGATGGCGACGCCGGATCCCGACACCTTCGTGGATGTCACCGATACCTTCGATCGCAAGCTCGCCGCCCTGGGGCGCCATGTCAGCCAGATAGCCGATCGGGAAGGCGAGCTCGCGGAGTTCGTTCGCGGGTTTCTCGCCGAGAACGGCAGGAGCGCCGGCTGGGTGGACGGGCGCCTGGCAGAGGCGTTCCGACGGGTGGTGACCGGCTAAGCCAGACGCTCCACGGTCGAGTCAGATTGTTTCGGAGAAGGGCTTGTCCTTGTCGACCCGGGGTTCGGGTGGGAGGCCCAGGACCCGTTCTCCGAGGATGTTGTGCTGGATCTCGTCGGTGCCACCCCTGATCGACAACGACGGGCTCATCAAGAACATCGTCTGCCACTCGTCCGGATCGCCTGCGCCGACCGTGGCTTCGGCTCCTTCGGCGGCCATTCCCAGCTCCGCCAGCTTCTTGATGAACGCGGTGCCCCGGAGCTTCGAAAGCGAGTCCTCCGGTCCGGGGGCCTTGCCGGCGGCCCGGGCTGCCCGGGCTCGGGCGGCGGACCAGGCGGCGATCCGGTAGTCGGCCACCCGCGCGGCGAGCTGATCGCGAAGCACCGCCGGCGACTCTGTGCCTCGGGGCTGGTCGATCCTGGTGCCGAGGCGTTGGATCTGGTCGAACTGGACACCGAGCCCTCCGCCGAGGGCGCCTCTCTCGAAGGACAGACAGGTGATAGCCACCGCCCACCCCTGGCCCACATCGCCGATCCGGTCATCGTCGGGCACCCACACGTCGTCCATGAAGACCTCGTTGAAGTGGGCGTCTTTGTTCATCTGGACCAACGGCCTCACCGTCACGCCGGGCGAGGACATGTCCAGCCCGAAGGCGGTTATGCCCTTGTGCTTCGGGAGGCTCGGGTCATGCCGCGCCACCAGGAGCCCCCACTCGGAGTAGTGGGCCCTCGAGGTCCACACCTTCGATCCGGTGATGCGCCACCCGTCACCGTCCCTCAGCGCCCGGGCCTTGAGTCCCGCCAGGTCCGACCCGGCGTCGGGCTCCGAGAACATCTGACACCAAATTTCCTCACCGCTGCGGAGCCGGGGTAGCCACCGGGCTTTTTGCTCGGAGTTGCCATGGGCGAGGATCGTGGGACCCACCAGGTCGATGCCGACGAGGAACGGATACAGGTCGGGGGACTTGAAGCCGTTGAGCGCTGACCTCACCACGGCCGCTTCGGCCTTGCCCAGGCCCATGCCGCCGTACTCGACGGGCCAGGTCGGGACCACGAACCCTCCGTCGGCGAGGAGCTTCAGGTAGTCGCGTCCCGAGTCCAGATCGTCGCTTCCGGCACCCAGCACCGCGACGCGCTCGCCGGGCGCCCTGCGCTCGAGCAGCTCGGACAGGCCGGATTCGGTCTGTCGTTTGAGGGCTTCGAGGGCTTGGGGGTCAGCTTCTGAGGGCACTGCCTTTGGAATCTATCGATCCGGGCGGGCAGCAGCCGGCTCGACAGGTATACGCGGCAGCCTCCGATAGTTCGGTTTCGGTGTGACTTTCGGCTTCGGCGAGAAGGTCGAGGACCATCTCGACGAATCGGGGATCGCTTCCAGGGGTGGGGGTCCTCACCAGGTCGATGCTGTGATCGCCGGCCGTTTGCGCGGCGACCAGGTCCAGGTCGTAGACGACCTCCATGTGGTCGGATACGAACCCGATGGGGACGACGATGACCGTCTTGGTGTCGCCGGCGAGGCCGGCGATCGCGTGGTTGATGTCCGGCTCGAGCCAAGGCTGGCGTGGCGGTCCGGAGCGGCTCTGGTAGACGACATCCCAGCTGGAGGCGCCGGCGCTTTCACCGACGAGTGAGGCGACCTCGGCCAACTGGCGCTCGTAATCACAGGCATCCGCCATCGTTCTCGGAATGCTGTGCGCG
>CAZCCS010000432.1:0-2882 GCA_964497005.1 uncultured Acidimicrobiaceae bacterium
ACGGCGTACCGGCGGTCGCCTGCCAGCAGGCCGCCGCGAACTCGGGAGCGGGCTCGATACCCAAGCCGGCCGCCACGAGCCTGGCCACCCCCCTCACGGTGAGCGGCCCGACCGTGACCACCTCGGTCGCCGGATCCACCGTGAGGGCGGCGAGCAAGCCCTGGCTGCCGCCCGCCTCTGCGGGGCGAGCTGCTAGCAGCACCGCGATGTGCAACTCCTCTAGGCGGGCCAACAGGAACGCCAAAAAACGTAGCGACGGACTATCGGCCCAATGGGCGTCATCCACCATCAGGGCCAGGGGGCGTTCCGCGGCCAGGTTGGCGCACAACCAGTACAGCCCGTGTAGCACCGCGAAGGACGGGTCTGGAGCCTCCGGCGCAGCGGCAACTACCGTGGCGCTCAGGCCAGGAAGCCCCAGCAGACGGGCCGCCACCCCCGGCGGCCCGTCCAACAGCTCGGTCCGTTCTTGCTGCGACGCCCCCGCCAGCACCGGCTCGAACAGCTGGCGCACCACCCCGAACGCGAACTCCTGCTCCAGCTCGGCGCCGCGCCCGCGCAGCACCCGGAACCCGTCGCCCTCCGCCGCCTCCCGGCCGGCCGCCAACAACACGGTTTTGCCGATCCCCGCCGGCCCCTCCACGATCAGAGCACCGCCGTAGCCTTCCCAGGCCCGTTGCAAGCACCGCCCGATCCTTTCCAGCTCTCGATCCCGCTCTAGCAAGAGGCCATCGCGCTCGCCCTTGGCCGGGATCACAGGCTTACCCTACGTCGGGCCCGCGGCCCGCATTCACATCCCCTCCGACAGCGGCCAGCCACGAAAGTCAGGGGTGGTGTGAGGGGGTTGCCCCGGTGCGAATACGGGGGCAGCGGATCGACCATGACCTCACCATCAAGAACGGTCTCGTGCACCGCTACCAGAAGGGACCCCATGCCCAAGATCACTGTTGGCCACGAAAACAACGCCGATGCGGAGATCCGCGACAACACCCAGGAGTCCGACCAGCCGCTGACGGGGAGCCGGGCAAGCGGGGCGACGATCCCGTCCCCCACCATGCCCCGCACTGATCCGAAAGTCCTCGACGGAGGCGACCGTTCTGCTACTGCCCCCGACGGGCCCACTGGCCGGCTGGCCACGTGGCTGGCCGCCACGACGTTGAATGACGTTCCCTCTGTCGTGCAGGAGCGGGCCAAGTATCTGCTGCTCGATGGTGTCGGGTGCGCCATTGTGGGCGCCCAGCTGCCGGTCTCTCGCGTTGGCGTGGAGGGTTTGACTGCGATCGATCCGGCCGGGCCAGCGGCGGTGATCGGCTGGGGCAACAAAACCACTAGCCCGCAGTCGGCGGCGATGCTGAATTCCAGCTTCATTCAAGGGTTCGAGCTCGACGATTTCCATCCCGAAGCGCCGCTGCACAGCAATTCGGTGGTTGTGCCGGCGATGCTCGCGGTGGTCCCACATCTCGGTCGCGTTTCGGGCGAGCGGTTGCTGCTCGGCGCCATTCTGGGCTACGAGACAGGGCCCCGGGTCGGTTTGGCGCTGGGCGGCCTCGACATGCTGTCGCGCGGTTGGCACTCGGGCGTGGTCTTCGGTCCGCTCGCGGCCGCCGCTTCGGTGGGATCGCTCTTCGGGCTCGACGCGGCCCGGTTCGAGGACGCCCTGGGGATGGCGGCCACCCAGTCCGGCGGATTGATGTCGGCCCAGTTTGAGTCGATGGTGAAGCGCATGCAGCACGGTTTCGCCTCGCGCGACGGCCATGTCGCGGCGGCGCTCGCCTCTTCGGGATATGTGGGCATCAAGCGCGTGTTCGAGCGGGAGTACGGCGGGTGGCTGTCTACGTTCGGTGACGGCCACCCCACCTACCCCGAGCAGATCTATGCCGGTCTCGGTACGGTCTGGGAGACCGAACGCATCGAAATCAAGCCGTACGCGGCCATGGGGCTACTGCACGCCGCCATCGACGCCGCCCTCCAGCTTCGCCCCCAAGGGCACGTGAACAAGATCGACCGGATCGACATCGACATGCCCGAAGCGGCCTACGGACACGGCGGCTGGAAAGCCGAACGCCCACTCCAGACGATCGGCGCCCAGATGAACGTCAGCTACGCCGTGGCCGTAGCCCTCTTGGACGGGGACGTTCTCATTGACCAATTCACCCAAAAACGGATCAACAGCGACGACGTGTGGAACCTGATCGACCGAACCCAAACGCATCATGAGAGCGCCTACGACCATCTTCCACTGGACGACCGACTCACCACCCAGGTGCGCATCACGCTCAAAGATGGCAGTACCCACGAAGCCACCGTCGCCCACCCACGGGGCAACGGCAACCATGCGCTCACCAACCCCGAGATCCTCCAGAAGTACCGCAAGCTCACCAAGCGCGCCTTCTCCCCGGACCGCCAAGCTGCCATCGAGCACACCGTCCTCAATCTCGACACCGTCAGCGACGTCGGTCAGCTGACGGCCCTGCTGACCCCGACGGTGCACTCGCCCCTCGACTGACGGCGATTGGACGCGAACGACTCGAGTAAAGAAGTCGACGTCCTTCCGATGGCCATTGTCGTGGATTACGCCAAGTACTTTTCGTCCGGCAAGGAGCGCATCAAATGCCCACCACTCTTGATCCTGCGAGCGTTCTCATCCTGATCGACCTGCAACACGGCATTACCGCCCTCCCGACGGTGGATCCGTCGAAAGAAATCGTGGGTCGCGGCGCCCGGCTGGCGGACGCCTTCCGAGCGCACAACAAGCTGGTAGCAGCGACTCGGGTGGCGTTCTCCCCGGACGGCGGCGATGTGATCAAAACCCGAACGGCCGCAAGGGGGTTCAACCCCTCGCGGGCGCCGAACTGGGCCGAGTTCCATGCCGAACTCAATGTCGC
>CAZCCS010000433.1:0-2879 GCA_964497005.1 uncultured Acidimicrobiaceae bacterium
CTTGTAGGTATGCAGGATGTTGACCAGGTCCTGCGAGGTGTGCACTGGTTTGCCGGCGATCGAGGTGACCAGGTCGCCGCAGTGAAGGCCGGCGACGGCGGCTGCGCTGCCGGGTTGGATCTGGTAGAGCAGGGCGCCGAGGTTGTTTTCGGTGACGGTGTAGCCGAGATGGCGGATGGCCACGACCGATGCTGAAGACGTCGCGCTCTGCATCTGCTGGTTGTCCTGGCAGAGCAGCTGCGATTGCGGAGTGGAGCCGAGGACTGCTCCGCGGGGTACCAATTGCGTGCCTCGTTCAAGCGCGCCGAGCGGGCCGAGCTTCGAGCGGAGGTAGTCGAGCGGCGTGGCCGGACCGACATAGACGTCGACCATGAACAGGTTCCCGCTGATCTGATGGGCGAGGTTGGCGGGGACCTCCAGGCGAGCGCAAGGAGTGCCGTTGGGGAGGGAGAGGTTGCCTCCGCCGGTGTCTTTGCAAGAGCTGCTCGTGGTGATGACCGGCGCGGTTCCAGGAGAGAACACGTAGTAGGCATCAGCGCGAATCGCCAACCACGCAAGCCCGTCTCCGAGCAGCACGGCCACCAGCACGACGGTCATGATCCACGTAAAAGGGTTCAACCGGCGTGACCATCGGCTGCCCTGTACCATCCATGGGGTAGACGGCGATTCGCTAGTGGCCACGTACCTGCTTTCCTGTTCGGCGGCTCCACAGCCTGCCATGCGAGGGATCTCCTTCAGGGGGCGCCCCGCGTGACCGCTCCGCGGACGGTTCCGTCGCCTTGGGGCGAACCGGCGCGCACGCCGCCGGTCTCCGCCGCCGCTCCCGCGAGCCCCGCGCAATCCGCACAGTCCGCCCGCGACGGACAAGCCGGTACGGAAGCACAGCGGACCGTCGCGCCCTCGCGCGTGGCCGCGCAGCGGGTGAGCTATCGCATGGCCCGGCGCCGCGCCCACCGGTGGGATCATCCGAGTCGCTGGGAGCGGGTGCGGGCGGCGGCGACCCTCGTGTTTGTCGCGATCATCCTCGGCGCCGCAGCAGCCGGAGTGCTCGGCGTTTCGGTATGGGCGATCGCCGCCCTGTTCCACCATGCAGCCTCAGGCTGACGAAAGCGCGCGACGACGCGCAGTCGCAGTCGCCGGCCACGAACAGGACGAGCCGGCCGCTCGCCGCGCCCTCTCGGACGAATCGGGATCGGTGCGAGCAACAGCACTCGGCGCTCTCGCGCGGATGAATGCTCTCACCGAGTCGGACCTGCGCGTCGCTGTAGCCGACCCCGATCGGCGGGTGCGTGCCCGCGCTGCGGAGCTCGCCGCCGTTAAGGGCGATCCCGAGATGGGAGTGCCTTTGCTGCTGTCGGCAATCGTTGACCGCGACCCGTCGGTGGTGGAGGCGGCGTGTTTCTCACTCGGTGAGCTGGAGGGGGCTGCGGCGCCGGCAGTCGAAGAGCTGTCGCGCGTCGCGCGGACCCACCGCGAGCCGCTTTGCCGCGAAGCCGCGGTCGCCGCGCTAGGAGCTATCGAAGATCCCGCCGGCCTGCCCGCGATCCTCGACGCCACCGGCGACAAGCCTGCAGTGCGCCGTCGCGCCGTTATCGCACTTGCGCCGTTCAGCGGACCGGAGGTCGACGCCGCCCTGGAGCGCGCGCTCGGTGACCGTGATTGGCAGGTCCGTCAGGCGGCCGAGGATCTCACCGGTCGCACCCCACCGCCGGGTTGAGGTCGAGACAGGGCGTGAGAAGCGACACCGCCATCCCTTTTTCCTTACATGAACAAGTCTTTTACCGCGTCGAACTCTTCGAGGCACTTGCCGGCGCCGAGGACCACGCACTCGAGCGGCGCGTCCACCAGATGGACCGGCAGGGAGGTCTCCTCCGAGAGTCGGCGGTCGAGGCCGCTCAACAACCCTCCGCCGCCCACCAGGTGGATGCCCTGGCTGATGAGGTCCTGCGCGAGCTCCGGCGGAGAGTTGCCCAGGCATTTCACCACCGAGTCGACGATGGCGCCGACCTGCTCCTCGATCGCTTCCCTGACTTCCTCCGGCGCGAGGATCACCGTCTTTGGGAGGCCGGTCATCAGGTCCCGGCCGCGCACTTCAGCCTTCACCGAATCGTCGGTCGGCCAGGCTGACCCGATCGCAAGCTTGATCTCCTCGGCGGTCCTTTCCCCCACTGCGATCCCGTATTCGCGCCGCACGTAGGTCTGGATCGACGCGTCGATATCGAAGCTGCCGACCCGGATCGCCTCGAGCGAGACGATGCCCCCAAGCGAGATGACCGCCGTCTCGGTGGTGCCGCCGCCGACGTCGACGACCATGTTGCCAAGAGGCTCGTGAATCGGGAGGCCCGCGCCGATCGCAGCTGCCATCGGCTGCTCGATCAGGTACGCGCCGTTCGCGCCGGCGCCTCTCGCCGCTTCTTCGACCGCTCGCCTCTCGACTTCGGTGATCGCCGACGGGACGCAGATCAGAACCCGCGGGCGGTTGAAGCGTGATACGCCGGCGCGTTGCAGCAGCAGGCGGATCATCCGCTGGGTGATGTCGAAATCGGTTATCGCCCCTTTGCGAAGCGGGCGAACGGCAACGATGTAGCCGGGAGTCCGCCCGATCATCTGCCACGCTTCGTGGCCCATGGCGAGGACGTCCTGGGTGCGCGAGTTGAGCGCGATCACCGTCGGTTCGTTCAGAACGATGCCCCGGGCGCGGGAGTAAACGAGAGTGTTGGCGGTGCCGAGGTCGATGGCCAGGTCCCTAGCCAGATTCGGCTCCTGCACGCTGGCCGGCTTCCTCGTCGGCGCCGGGGGGTAGTTGTCCCGAAGTGTCATGCGCGGGACCGTCGCCTTCGGGTTCCGAGCGGATTATCCGAAGACCACCGGGTCGCGGC
>CAZCCS010000434.1:0-2877 GCA_964497005.1 uncultured Acidimicrobiaceae bacterium
GTCCGCGACGCTCGTCCCGGCGCCGATGTTCGGTACGCGGAGACCCTCGATGAGGCCGAGCAGATCTTGAGAGAAGAGCTCCGCACCGGCGACCTTTGCATCACTATCGGTGCCGGCGACATAACCGGTCTCGCAGCTCGATTCCTCAGGGGCGGGGATGCCGGGTATGGGTGAGCCGGCCGCCTTGGCGGAGGAGCCACGCCACAGGGTTGACGTGGCTCTGGCGATTCTGCAGTCGCTCGGGGAGCGCTCCGTCCGAGACGGTGCTCTGGGACCGCTTACGACCTACCGGGTCGGGGGCCCCGCCTCGATCCTCGTGACGGTCCGTTCCATCGACGACCTGAGTCTCGTGAAGACGGCGCTGGTGCAGTCCGGGCTGCCGGTCCTCATAGTCGGGCGTGGGTCGAACCTCCTGGTTTCCGACCGAGGCTTCCCCGGCATCGCCGTGATCCTCGACCCGTCCGCGTTCTCGGAGGTCAGCGTCGAGAGAACTTCCGTCCGTGCCGGAGCAGCTCTCCCCTTGCCTTCTCTCGCCCGCCAGAGCGTCGAGGCAGGCCTCACCGGGCTCGAGTGGGGTGTGGGAGTTCCGGGATCGGTCGGGGGCGCTGTGCGAATGAACGCCGGCGGGCACGGATCCGACGTGGCCCACCATCTCGAATCAGCCACGCTGGTCGATCTGATGGGCGAGGGCGTCCCAGAGTCCGTCCCGCTGGAGAGGATGGAGTTCGCGTATAGACACTCGGCGGTAACCCCGGGTCGGGTGGTAATCGCGGCGTGCTTCGGTCTTTCGGCGGGTGACCCCGAAGATGGCCGGCGGACCATCCGCGAAATCGTGCGCTGGAGGCGCGAGCATCAACCCGGCGGCCAGAACGCCGGGTCGGTCTTCACCAATCCGCCTGGCACGTCCGCCGGCTGGCTGATCGACTCCGCCGGTCTAAAAGGACGCCGATGGAGGAGCGCCGAGGTGTCGTCGAAACACGCCAACTTCATCCAGGCGGACCCCGGCGGCTCGGCAGACGACGTGTACGGTTTGATCCAACTGGTCAGGGCCGAAGTCCAGCGCCACCACGGCATAGAGCTGCAGCCAGAGGTGAGGCTGATCGGGTTCGCACCCTCAACCTCTAGTGGAGACTCAGACTAGTGGCCCCGCTCACCGAGGACCGTCCCCGGCCGCTCAGAGACCGGAGCACCGGTCTCCGCATCGACCCGCGAATAGCCCGCAGGTGGGTAGAGGTCCGGCGCCAGCAAGGCCGCCGGCGGCTGAGGATCCTCCTGATAGTCGGGGCGGCTCTACTCGTTCTGGCGCTCGGCGCCGGATCGCTCTACACCCCGCTGTTCAAGGTGCGCCACGTGAGGGTGTCCGTTCGAGGCGCAATCCCCTCGTCGGAGGTTATGAAGCTGTCTGGGGTCAGCGGGCGGACGCTGATGGTCAGGGTCAACGACTCGACCATCGAGCGACGCCTCAACGCGGTACCCAACCTCGGCGATGCGCAGGTGACCACCCACTGGCCCGGAACCGTTTCGATAAAGGTTGCGGTACGCCAGGCAGTGGCAGTGATCTCCGAGACCACCGGAAACCAACCGGCATCAAGGTGGGAAGAGATAGACGCGACCGGGCGGGTAATCGCAGTCGTCGGCGCGTCGCCGCCCGGACTTCCCCAACTCCAGATCGGCGGAGGCGCAACCGCCGTCGGACAATGGGTCCCGAACTCCGCCGGGCCATCCTTCTCTGTGCCGGCGCCGGGCCGGCCCGGGCCAGCCGACCTGCGGGCGGCCTCCGACAGCCCGGCGGTGCCGAACGGTGTCGCCGCGGCGCTGGCGGTGGCGGCCGCACTGCCTCCACCAATCAGGGGTGCCATCGAGGCAATCGCGGCAGGAGGTTCAGGCGGGTTGTCGCTGACCGCCGCTCCAACCGAGGGATCAGCCGGGCCGTTGTCCGTCGAATTCGGCGACGGTTCCGAGCTCGCCTCCAAGATCACAGCCCTGACCGCGCTGCTTACCCAAACCAATTTGGCCGGCGTCACCGGCCTCGATTTGACCGTCCCGGACCGCCCGGCAGCCTTGACCGGTCAGAAATCCCCATATAGTCTCTCAACCCACGCCGGAGGTTCACATTAACTCTCCACTTGAGATCGAGGTTGAGGTAAGACGGGTCCAGGAGGGGCCCAAGGATCCGCGACGCCGGCAGCGCCACGTGGCACGCTTTTGTCCCATAAATCGCCCAGCGAAAAACGCTTGATGGCAAAGACCGTTTGAACCGATAGACAACCGCCGGTCGCCGACCGGCATATTGCTGTGCCCCGGGAGGGTTTGTAATGGCCGGTGCCGCCCAAAACTACATAGCCGTCATAAAAGTCGTCGGTATCGGCGGCGGCGGCGTCAACGCGGTCAACCGCATGATCGACGCCGGCCTGAAGGGCGTGGAGTTCATCGCTGTCAACACCGACGCGCAGGCGCTGCTGATGAGCGACGCCGACGTCAAGCTGGACATTGGCAGGCAGCTCACCCGAGGGCTCGGCGCAGGGAGTGACCCCGAGGTGGGACGGGCAGCGGCGGAGGAGCACAGGGAGGAGATCGAAGAGGTCCTCAAGGGTGCAGACATGGTGTTCATCACCGCGGGCAAGGGCGGAGGCACAGGAACTGGAGGTGCGCCGGTCGTCGCGGAAATCGCCAAGTCTCTCGGCGCCCTGACCATCGGCGTGGTCACCCGGCCGTTCGGTTTCGAGGGTCGCAGGCGGTCGATGCAGGCCGAGTCGGGGATCCAGCGGCTGAAGGAGAAGGTCGACACCCTGATCGTCATCCCCAACGACCGGTTGCTCACGGTCTCGAATGACAAGACCTCGATGGTGAACGCCTTCAAGATGGCTGACGAGGTGC
>CAZCCS010000435.1:0-2869 GCA_964497005.1 uncultured Acidimicrobiaceae bacterium
GGTATCGCCGAAGAAATCCGAGCTGGCGTCGCCGCCGGCAAACACCTCGCCGTCGGCACTAAGCGCCCAATACCCGTTGCCGTCCGCTGTCGGGGTCATGTCTACGGCCGGTGCGTTGGGGAAGCCGGGGGCCGGGAGCCCCCCTGCAGCCCCCACTGTCTCGACCTGTCCGCCAAGTGTGAGAGCCCACAAGCCATTGCCGCTGGGAGTGTGGGCCACCGAGGCCACCTGGTCGCCGGCCGGGATAGTGAAGTTGGGGAACGCTGTAGCGCCGCCGAAAGGAACCACCCTCCCATCAGCGCAGATCAGCCAGTAACCGTTGCCGCTGGGGGTGGCGGTAATGGCCACAACCGGGGTGTTCAGGTGCATCGCGCCGGCGGAACCGAAAAACGGGGCATTGAAGGCGAAGATCCCACCATCTGACGCGACCAGCCAGTAGCCCCCCGTCCCCGCGTCATACGCCATCCCAACGATCGGCTGATTCAGAGGCACCAGGTGGGTGTCTCCATAGAAGCTCGCATCGCCGCGGGTCGTTATCCGTCCCGACGACGTGACCATGTCGAAGCCGTTCCCGCTCGGAGTCGCGACCATGCCGACGACCGGGTCGCTGACGGCATCGGTCGGGTCGCCTGGAAACGGCGAGGCCGACCCGAACGACCGAACCGACCCGTTGGCGGCTCCCAGCCAGTATCCGGCTCCGTTCCCTGCGACCGCCATTCCGGTGTAGACATGGTCGGCGACCAGGCCTCCCTCGGGAATGAAGTACACGGGGGTCCCATCCGGTGCCGGGCCGCCTCCTATCGACACGGTCGCCTGCAGGGTCTCGCGCTGGCCGACCTGCTCGAAGGCCGGAACCGGAGACAAGGCCACAGAGGTCGACCCGCCCGCGTGCGCGGTCGCCGTGCCCGCGACCGAAACGGTGATCAACGCCGCGGCTGCCAGCGCAATACCGTGCAACGTCCGTCGCGATCGCCCCATCTGCCCCTCCCTTAACGGCGACCTTCTGCATGGCCGCCACCGCCACTATAGGACTCGGTCCTACCGGAGTCACGGGCCGCGGAGATCTGACGCAAAATCCGGTGGATGTCGTCGCTGACCAGGCTCAGCCAGCTTGCCCCGATTGGTCAACGGTCGAGACTTCATCAAGCCGGATGCGGCGTCGACGATACTGGCCCCTATGGCCAAGCCTATCGATTGGCACAGATTGCTCGTTGACGGTTACGAGCCGCTAAAGAAGGCGCAGCGGATTTTTTGCCGTCTTCCGAGCGACCCCCGTTGCAAACTTTGTAAGAACCCATTCGGAGGCATTGGCGGCAAGCTCTTCGGCATGGTCGGCCGCAAGCCGTCCCGCAAGAATCCCAACCTGTGCCAGTACTGCTTCGATCACCTGCCCCCTGGCGGAATCGAGATCGACATCGGCGTGCTGTTCGCCGATATTCGTAACTCGACGGGTCTGGGCGAAAGATCAAGTGCCACCGAGTTTGCCGAGCAGCTCAATCGCTTCTATGCCGTTGCGACTGAGGTCTTGATCCAACACGACGCGATTATCGACAAACTGATTGGTGACGAAGTGATGGGCCTGTTCCTGGCTGGGCTAGCCGGGCCCGATTACCGGAGGAAGACCGCGCGGGCGGCCATCGAACTGGCCGCCGCAGTCAGCGACCTGCCGGTGGGGGTTGCGGCGAACGCAGGGGTGGCGTTCGTCGGAAACGTCGGGTCAGGAACGGTGTTGGACTTCACGGCCCTCGGCGACGCTGTGAACGTCTCAGCCCACCTCCAGTCGTTCGCCTCTCCGGGCGAGGTGGTCTTGTCTTCCGACTTGTATCAGCTGGTAGCGCCGGCGCACCCTGGGGGCCGGGCGGACTTGGTGCAGGTCAAGGGGCGAGCGGAGTCGGTGCAGGTGGCGGTGCTCGCCGTCGGCTAACGGCATTAAGTCACACCCGACCTTCTCCCGCTGAGAACCTTTGGCTACGAACTGTGCCGAGGCCGCACCCTCGATATTGAACGGGTACCTCGGTACGCTTTTAACATGGGGGAAACGGCCGTGGATGTGCTCGAGCGGGAGCACCGTGATCTCCAGGGGCTGTTCGATCGGGTACGTGACCCTGGGGCGGACCGGGTTGCCGCGTGGCGTGAGTTGGTCAAGCAAATAGCCACCCATGTGGCGGTGGAGCGCACCTTCTTGTACCCGCCGGTGAAACGCCGAGGGCTGGGTTCGCCCCGGCTGGCCGAGGACCTGCGGCGCGACTACAAGCGCATGGAGCACCTGCTGGTGCTTACCGAGCGGCGCAAGGTCAACTCGCCTGACATGCCGGAGCTTGTCACTGAGTTGCTGGACGTCTTCGAGGCCCACCAGGACCGCTGCAGGAGCATTCTGGTGCCGACCATGCGGGAACAGTTCGAGCAGACGGAGCTCGATGACCTGGGCGAGAAGATGCGAGGCGCAGAAAACGTGATCCTCTCGCATCCTCACCCCCACCTGCTGGCGTTCGGGCCGATTTATCCATGGACCACTCGGATCGCGGCTGTTTGGGATCGAGTTCGTGACCGAGGAGTCCAGAATCGCTAGCTGAAGGTACCGATCGCGCGCCAAAGGTGAGGCTCCGCACCCGTGGAGTTCCCGGTCGCGAACGGTGGCGCGCGCCGGGAGAATATGTCTTTTGGCGACGACAACGACTACACCCGTCCGGTTTCGTACCGTTGACGGAGTCCTGATCCGGTACGCCGATAGCGGTGGTGGGTCACGTGAGGCGACAGCTCTGCTTACGAGTCCCTGGCCGGAGAGCTTGTACGCGTTCGCGCCAATGTGGGAAATGCGGTCGCTCACCGCCCCCTCCCAGGGGAGACTCAGGCTCGAAGTGGATGGTTC
>CAZCCS010000436.1:0-2863 GCA_964497005.1 uncultured Acidimicrobiaceae bacterium
CGTTCACCGGATCGCCACACACCCGTCCCGCCCTGACACGCTCTTCATGCAGAAGCATTGGGACGTCATGCGGAGCGACGACGGGGGCGACACCTGGAGAGAAGTGAGCGGCAACCTACCGAGCGATTTCGGGTTCCCGATCGCGATCAACTCGAACGAGCCAGACACGGTGTACGTCGTTCCGATCAAGAGCGACTCCGAGCACTTCCCCCCCGACGGAAGGCTGCGTGTGTACAGGAGCCGGACCGGAGGCCACGAGTGGGAGGCGCTCACGAACGGGCTGCCGCAACAGGACTGTTACGTGAACGTCCTCAGGGACTCCATGGCCGTCGACCAGATGGACCCGTGCGGCGTGTACTTCGGAACGACCGGGGGACAGGTCTACGCGTCGCGCGACGGCGGGGACTCATGGAAGCCGATAGTGCGGGACCTCCCCGCGGTGCTTTCTGTCGAGGTCCAGACCCTGTCGTCATGACGTTGCTGACTCTGTCATCGTGATGCCCTCGACGCTCCTGCGATGATCCGCGTGATGCTCCCCGCCCACCTGAAGAACCTTGCTGGCGTGAGCGGCGAGGTTCTGCTTGATGTCGGCGAGCCGCCGACTCAGCGAAAAGTGCTCGACGCCCTCGAGGCTCGCTACCCGGTGCTGAAAGGGACGATGCGCGACCACGAGGCGGGCAAGAGGCGGGCCTTCGTGCGTTTCTATGCGTGCGAGGAGGACATCTCGCACGAACCGCCTGACGCTCCTCTTCCTGCGAAGGTGGCGGCGGGTGAGGAGACGTTCTATGTGATCGGGGCCATCGCCGGCGGCTGAGCCAGGCCGATGGTCGAAGCGCGAGCCCGATTAGAAGCGGGTGATCTCGCTTGCCGGTCCCATGACGACAAGCGGCGATTGGGTGGGTTGCATCCATCGCAGGAACTGGTCAAGGTCGGCCAACGGGATGCTTACGCATCCGGCCGTCGCGCCTCCGGTAGAGGCGTGGAGGAAGATCGCCGAGCCGGCGCCGGCGACAATCGGGCCGGTGTTGTAGTCGATGACCGCGAAGCTCGGGTACGGCGCGGTCTCGGTCCAAAGTGCTTCGCTTCCCTGTGCCCACGAAGGGTTGGTGCCACAAGCGACGTGCTGGAAGGTGTTGTAAGCGCTGGAGGATTGGTTCTCGTCCCACCAGTCGCCGCAGGTCAACCGGTGATAGGCCTCGTGGACGCCAGGATCGGCTGCGTTCCCGTACACGACCGGACCGAACCCGTACGCTCCAGTAGGCGTCGTGCCGTCAGCCTCGCGCTTGTGGTCGGAGAAGCCGTTGTAGCCGACGAATCCGCTCCAGGGTCCGCCGGCGATCGACCAGCAGTTGCCCGACCGCTGCCAGAGTGTCACCGTCGCTGTTTGAGTTCCATAGCTCGAGCCAACGACCGTTACAAGTTGTTGCGCATTGCCGGTCCATTTGAGTTGTGTGGCCAATGACGATGTGCACGATGACGCCTGCGAACGAACCCCGGTTGTCGGCGCCGTAACTGTCGCTGGGTGAGGAACAGCGGTTGAAGTCGTAGTCGGGATGGTCGTCGGGGCTGTCGTCGTGGGGACAGTCGTCGTCGCCGGAAGGGTGCTCGTCGTCGACGCAGGGAGCGGCGGTAAGGAGGATGCGGTCCGGGCCCGGGTGTCGTTCGAGCACCCAGACAGGCTGGCGAGAGCCACGAGCGTGGTGCCCATAACGAGCGGCCATAGCGTTCTAGGCTTTACCGGCATTGTCGCCATGTCCGCCTCGGCTTCCTCCCGACGTTCGCCACTACCGTACGCGCTTTTAGCGTCCGTGCTGTTCGCGGTTGCGGCATGTGGTTCTAGTACCGCGTCCCGCTCGGCGGCACCGAAGGACTCGTCGGGCAACCTCCCGACGACAGCAAGCACCTCTGCCCCGTCTACTTCAACCACTACTTCGACGACGATCCCTCCCACGACCACCGCCCCGGCCGCGAACCCTCCGGCGTTCGCTTACACGGTCGGCACCGTTACCGCCGCCGACGTTCCCTCGACTTGGCGATCCGGCTGTCCGTTGCCGCCATCGCAACTGAGGATGATCCACTTGACGTATTGGGGCTTCGACTCGGCGCCCCACACCGGGGCCATAGTGGTGAACGCGGTCGTGGTGAGCGATGTCGTAGCCATTTTCCGAACTCTCTACCAGGAGCGGTTCCCGATCTTCGAGATGGTTCCCCAGGACGCTTACGGAGGCAACGACAACACTGCAGCGGCAGCGGACGACACCTCCGGGTTCAACTGCCGCTACGCGGTAACCAATCCCCCTAGCCAATCCTGGTCGGTCCACGCATTCGGGGAAGCAATCGACGTCAACGATGTCCAGAACCCATACGTCAACGGTTCCACGATCATTCCACCCGCCGGCGCTGCCTACTTGAATCGTTCCGAGGTGCGTCCCGGAATGGCGGTTCCCGGCGGTCAATTGGTGGCGGCGTTTGCTTCGGTTGGCTGGCAGTGGGGCGGCCGTTGGAGCCCGGGCACGGATTACCAGCACTTCTCCAAGACCGGCGGATAGACCCTCGCTGACAAGCGGGTTTCCGTCCTTTGACAGATCCTCGCCCGGCCCGTGCGCAAACCTTGCAAACACGGGGTGTAACAGATGGGTCGGGCTGCCAGCGCACTCGATTGAGCGGGTCGGGCCTGGCGCGCGATGCTCGTTGTAGCGACCAGCGTCCAGGCTCGCCCGCGAGCCTGTCTGAGTTAACGAGGAGTCCGACATGCCCGAAACGGTGTTCCTTGCCGACCGCATCGAAGTAACCCGGCCCATTCCTGCGCCACCCTCTGCGTTCTTCGACATTGTTCTGAGCCCAGCAGGTCATGTGTCCATTG
>CAZCCS010000437.1:0-1474 GCA_964497005.1 uncultured Acidimicrobiaceae bacterium
GTTCACGCCTAGCGAACGGATAACGGCCGGCGCCTCGGTGCTGCTGCTCGCCGTCGCCGGCGCGGCGGTGGCCGCCGGCGCCGGCTCTGTCGCTCGGTTCGTGACCGCCGGGTTGGCCCTCGCCGCTCTGGCGGCACTGGTAGGGCAGGCCATCGAGCACGTCGGTGAGTCGCTGGGGTCAGGCGCGACGGGTCTGCTGCAGTCCACTCTCGGGAACCTCCCCGAGCTTTTTGTCGCTCTCTTCGCCCTCCACCGGGGCCTGACCAGCGTCGTCCAGGCTGCTCTGGTCGGCTCGGTGCTCGGCAACGCGGTGCTGGTGCTCGGGTTGGCCTTCGTCGCAGGAGGGGCGCGACACGGCGTTCAGCGCTTCGATCCCGAGGAGCCCAGGCTTTACGCGTCGCTCCTGCTTCTGGTGGTTGCCGCGCTGCTGGTGCCGACCCTGGCGACCGACCTTCACACCCCGGCGGCTCAACATGCGAGCACGCTGTCGGACGCTTGCGCGGGGGCCTTGCTGGTCGTGTACATAGCGAGCATCCCGTTTTGGCTCCGTTCGGGTCGGAAAGCAGATCGGCAGCTCCGCGAAACCAACGGGGAAAGCAGCGGGGAATCCACCAAAGAGATCGGTGGCCCCGACGAGCGACCGAGGACGTGGACGCTCGGCATGTCGGTCGTCGTCCTGGCAGCGGCCAGCCTCGGTTCGGCCGTGGCCTCTGACTGGTTCGTACAACCGTTACAGGCGGCCACCTCGAGCCTGGGGCTGTCCGAGACGTTCACCGGCCTCGTCGTGGTCGCGATCGCGTCCAACGCAGTCGAACACGTCGTGGGCATCCGGTTTGCCCTTCGGGCCAAACCGTCATATGCGATCAGCACCACGTTGAGCAGTCCACTGCAGGTGGCTCTGTTCCTGACCCCCATCCTCGTGTTGGTCAGCCCGGCAGTGGGCCCGTCGCGACTCACTCTCGTTTTTCCACCCCTTCTTGTGGCCGCGCTTGGGATCAGCGCCCTCGTCGTGTCGGTCATCATCTACGACGGGGAGTACACCTGGATCGAGGGTGTTGCGTTGATCGCGCTCTACTGCATCATCGCCGCGGCTTTTTGGTGGGGTTGAGGCAAGGTTGGAGGGGTGGAGGCGGGCTCGTCGGGTTGGGGCCGGGCGCCCCATGGGTAGCGTCTAGCACCGTGTCAGCTGTCGCATCCCCCGGGAACTCGTTTCCTCTCGGCGCCACCTTCGACGGACTCGGCACCAACTTCTCGCTCTTCTCCCAGGTCGCAGAAGGCGTCGAGCTTTGCCTGTTCGACGACGACGGAACAGAGAACCGGGTCACCCTGCCCGAGGTTGACGCTTACTGCTGGCACGGCTGGGTCGAGGGGGTCGAACCCGGTTGCCGCTACGGGTACCGGGTCCACGGACCCTACGACCCCTCGAAGGGCCTTCGGTGCAACCCTTCCAAGCTCCTTCTAGACCCCTACGCCA
>CAZCCS010000437.1:1484-2827 GCA_964497005.1 uncultured Acidimicrobiaceae bacterium
GTCGGTCTACTCGTACAAGCTCGGCAAGGACGACCTGGTGGTAGACAAGACCGACTCCGCCCGCGACACGCCCAAGGCGATGGTCGTCGACCCCGCGTTCGACTGGGGCTCGGACAGGCATCCACGGACGATGTGGGCGGACACAATCATCTACGAGACCCATGTCAAGGGCCTCACCTACCGGCATCCCGAGATACCCGAACACATCAGGGGTACCTACGCGGCGGTCGCCCATCCGGTCATGATCGAGCACTTCACCTCTCTCGGCGTTAGTGCAGTTGAGCTCATGCCGGTGCATCACTTCGTGCACGACAACCGGCTGGTCCAAATGGGTTTACGCAACTACTGGGGCTACAACTCGATCGCCTATCTCGCCCCGTACAACGGGTACGGGTCCCGCCCGGGCCATCGCGTGGTCAACGAGTTCAAGGCGATGGTCAAGTCGCTTCACGCGGCCGGCATCGAAGTCATTCTGGACGTCGTCTACAACCACACCGCGGAAGGCAACCACTTCGGGCCTACCCTCGCGTACCGCGGCCTGGACAACGCCAGTTACTACCGCCTCGCTGAGGACAACCCGCGCTTCTACAGCGACTCGACCGGAACCGGCAACACCCTCAACGTTCGAAACCCCCACGTCCTGCAACTGATGATGGACTCGCTTCGCTACTGGGTACTGGAGATGCACGTCGACGGTTTCAGGTTCGACTTGGCGGCGACGCTCGCGCGACAGTTTCACGAAGTCGACCGGCTGTCCGCCTTCTTCGACATCATCCAGCAGGACCCGATCATCAGCCAGGCGAAGCTGATCGCCGAACCCTGGGACGTCGGAGACGGCGGATACCAGGTGGGCAACTTTCCTCCGTTGTGGTCAGAGTGGAACGGCAAGTACAGAGACTCGGTCCGCGACTACTGGAGGCAGAGCGGCGCGCCGATCGGAGACCTCGCGGAGCGCCTTACCGGAAGCTCCGACCTGTACGAGGCGACCGGGCGTCGCCCCTTCGCGTCGATCAACTTCGTCACCGCCCACGACGGATTCACTCTCGCCGACCTGGTTTCCTACAACGAAAAACACAACGAAGCCAACGGGGAAGGGAACCGCGACGGCACCGACGACAATCGGTCCTGGAACTGCGGCGTCGAAGGCCCGACCGACGATTCGAGAGTCAAGGCATTACGCGGCCAGCAGAGCCGAAACTTCCTCGCCACCCTGCTCCTGAGCCAGGGGGTCCCGATGCTCCTCGGTGGCGATGAGATCGGGCGAACACAGGTCGGCAACAACAATGCCTACTGCCAGGACAACGAGATCTCCTGGTACGACTGGGACAACGTCGACCAGGAGC
>CAZCCS010000438.1:0-2826 GCA_964497005.1 uncultured Acidimicrobiaceae bacterium
ATGGACGGCTGCAGCACTTTCGTAACACTGCAATTTCTCGCAAGGCAACTGGAGTGACGAAATCGCGCTATAGCGACACTTTTGTCACGCGATCTTGTCCCGGGAGTTTCGGACTGTTACGAAACTGCTGACGGGGGCGGTCCAGCCACGGTAAAGACAGGCCGAAGGCAAGCGCCGGCGCCGGCCCCCCCGTCCAAACGCCTCAGGACTGCTCGCGCTCCTCCGCCCCGGGCGTCATCCGCTCCCGTATGGCAGAAACCACGGTCGGGTCAAGCAGTGTGGTCACGTCACCCAGCTCTCGCTGCTCGGCGACGTCACGAAGGAGCCGGCGCATGATCTTGCCGCTGCGGGTCTTGGGAAGCTCCGGTGTGAGCATGATCTGGCGGGGTTTGGCGATCGGACCGATCTCCTTCGCCACGTGGTCGCGTAGCTCGGCAACGAACCCGTCGCCGCCGTCCTGGACGTCCCCCTTGACCGTGACGAACGCCACGATCGCCTGGCCCGTGGTGGGGTCGCTGGCTCCAACGACCGCGGCCTCGGCGACCTTCGGGTGGCCGACCAGCGCGTGCTCGACCTCGGTTGTGGAGATGCGGTGTCCCGAAATGTTCATCACGTCGTCGACCCGGCCGAGCAGCCAGATGTCTCCGTCGTCGTCACGTTTGGCCCCGTCGCCGGCGAAGTACATCCAGGGAAAGCGCGACCAGTAGGTGGCTCTGAACCTCTCATCGTCGCCCCAGATCCCGCGCAGCATGCCCGGCCAAGGTTCCTTGATGACCAGGTACCCGCCTTCACCATTCTTCACCGGCGTCCCGTCCTCGTGGACCACGTCAGCGGCGATCCCGGGGAACGGTGTCATGGCCGCGCCGGGCTTGGTCGCGGTGACTCCCGGCAACGGTGTGATGAGTATTCCGCCCGTTTCGGTCTGCCACCACGTGTCCACGATCGGGCAGCGGTCCTGGCCGATGTTCTTCCGGTACCACATCCAGGCTTCGGGGTTGATCGGCTCCCCGACCGAACCGAGAAGGCGGAGGCTGGAAAGGTTGTGCGAAGCGGGAAGTTCCTCGCCCCACTTCATGAACGTCCGGATGGTGGTGGGAGCGGTGTACAGGACGTTCACCTTGTAACGCTCCACGATCTCCCACCAACGGTCACGCCGAGGAGTGTCCGGCGTTCCCTCATACATGACCGACGTCGTGGCATTGGCGAGCGGGCCGTAGACGATGTAGCTGTGCCCGGTGACCCACCCGATGTCGGCAGCGGTCCAGAAGACGTCCTTCTCCGGCTTGATGTCGAACACCAGACGATGGGTTGCGCTGACGTGGGTCAGGTAACCGCCGGATGTGTGGAGGATCCCCTTCGGCCGCGCCGTCGTCCCGCTGGTGTACATGATGTACAGCGGGTGCTCCGAATCGAAGTACTCGGGTGTGTGCGTCGCCGGCTGGGGACTCACGAGTTCATGCCACCAGACGTCGCGCGAGGAGTCCCAGGGGATTTCCTGCCCGGTCCTGCGGACGACGAGAACCTTGGTGACCGCCGGGCATTCCTTCAGCGCCTCGTCCACCGCCGGCTTGAGGGCGCTCGGTGCGCCCCGCCGGTAGCCGCCGTCCGCGGTGACGACCACCCGTGCGTCGCAGTCGAGGATCCGCCCGCGGAGGGCGTCGGCCGAGAAACCGCCGAACACGACGGTGTGCGGCGCGCCGAGGCGCGCACACGCGAGCATCGCGGCGACGGTCTCGGGGATCATCGGCATGTAGATCGCGACGGTCGTCCCGGCTTCCACCCCGATCGCCGTCAAAGCGTTGGCAGCCCTGCAGACCTCCTCCTGGAGGTCGCGGTAAGTCACCGTGCGGGTGTCGCCCGGCTCCCCTTCCCAATGAAACGCGACGCGGTCCCCGAGGCCCGCCGCGACGTGGCGGTCAACGCAGTTGACCGAAACGTTCAGTCTCCCGCCGATGAACCACTTGGCGTACGGCAGCTTCCAGTCGAGCGCCTTGCTCCATGGGGTCGCCCAGTCGAGATGCCGCGCCTGCTCCTCCCAGAAAGCCACGGGGTCGGCGGCCGCTCGCGCGTACATGTCCTCGTGCGCGTTGGCCTGCTCGGCGAAGGCGGGCGGAGGTTCGAATCTGCGAGCCTCGTGAAGAAGAGCGGACAGGTCCTGCTGGTCCGGCTCTGTCATTCGGCCGCCTCCTCGCTGATTACTGATCCGAGCGCGGCACCGACCTCCTCGTCATCCAGTCGGCGAAACGCCCGACGCCCGTTCGTCCTTGCCAGCACCGCCACTTCCAGGTCGGCCGCCACCGGAGAACGGTCGGGACCGGACAGGGCTGCGGCTGCCGCTCTCACCGCAGCGCTCAGGTCCCAGTCCTCCTGGAAGGACTCCTTGATCCGACCGGCGATCGCCTCCGCCTCGCCGCCGAGCACCGAAAACCGGTCCTCGTCCACTACCGACCCGTCATAAAGGATGTGGTACATCTGGTCCTCCCCCTCGGAAGCCCCAACTTCCGCGACCAGGATCTCCACCTCCAGCGGCTTCACCTCGTGGGTGAACACATTCCCCATGTACTGGGCATAGAGGTTGGCGAGCGATCTCGCGTCGACGTCCTCGCGGCTGAACTGGTAGCCCTTCACGTCGGCGTGTTGAACGCCGGCGCGCCTCAGGGAGTCGAACTCGTTGTACCGTCCCACCCCCGCGAAGGCGATCCGGTCGTAGATCTCGCTCACCTTGTGCAACGACTTCGACTGGTTCTCGGCACAGATGACGATCCCATCCGAGTAGACCGTCGCGACGAGCGGCCGCCCACGCGCGATGTTCTTGCGCGCGAAATC
>CAZCCS010000439.1:0-2820 GCA_964497005.1 uncultured Acidimicrobiaceae bacterium
CCGACCGCGAGGAACGGCTGGGTTTCCTCGTCGGCATGGTCTGCTCGGACTGTTCTAACAACCAGCTCCGGATACTGGATCTGGCCTGCGGGCCCGGCTCGTTGACACAGAGACTTCTCGCGGCAGCCCCGGACTCGGGGATAGTCGCCGTCGATCTCGACCCGGTTCTTTTGACCGTGTACCGCTCCGTCCACCCAGAAGCCGTCACGGTGGACGTCGACCTACGCCGCGACGGCTGGTCCCGCTCGATCGCCGGCGAGTATGACCCAGCGGGGGCCGCCACCGCCGGGTTCGACGCAGTCGTGACCGCCACCGCTCTGCACTGGCTCGACGCTGGGGCTATACGCGCTCTTTACGTCGAGCTGGCTGCATTGTTGCGACCCGGCGGGGTGTTCCTCAACGCCGACCACGCCCCGCTCCGCGATTGCCCGGAGTTGAGCCGGCGCTCCTCCTACCTGCTCGAGCGTGAGCGCGAGGCCGTTGGCGGTGAACGGCTGGACTGGGAATCGTGGTGGGAGGCCGTTGCCAAGGACGCACATCTGGGAACCCTGGTTCCCGAACGCAACAGGAGGTTCGCCGACCGGGGCGAGGAATTCGCGCCCGAAGCCGGATGGCATCTGTCGGCTCTGGCCGAGGCAGGGTTCTCCGAGCAGGAGGTCGTCTGGAGGCGCGGCCGTGACGCGATCGTCGCCGCGGTGAGGTAGTCAATTAGCCTGCGCGGAATGAAACGCGCTTTGGTTCTAGGAGGCGGCGGGCCCGTAGGCATCGGATGGGAGGCGGGGCTTCTGGTCGGGTTGGCCGGTAGCGGCGTCGATGTCGACCGAGCGGACGCGGTCGTGGGAACCTCCGCCGGCTCGGTGGTGGGCTTCACCCTCGCGTCCGGAGGGGATCTCACCCAGGCCACCGCGCTCGTGGGTGCGGCGCGGCAGGCGCAGGACGCAGACGCCGGCGCGGGCGCGGGCGATGCCGAGGAGGCAGCGGCCGGCCTCGAGCAGCTCATATCAACACTTGCCGAGGCCGCCGCAGATCCTGAGGCCGCCGAAGCCGCACGAGCCGGGCTGGGAACCCTCGCCTTGCAATCGGCGACCATAAGCGAGGATCGCTGGCTGGACATGTTCGGAACCTTCGCAGGCGCGGAATGGCCGGAAAGCTTCGCCTGCACCGCGGTCGACACCGAAAGCGGGCGATTCCAGGTGTGGAAGAAGTCGTCCGGTGTAGACGTGCAACACGCCGTCGCTTCGAGCTGTGCCGTTCCAGCGATCTTCCCGCCGGTCACCATCAAAGGAACGCGTTGGATGGACGGCGGCGTGAGGGACATGCTCAACGCCGATGTTGCCGCCGGCTCCGATGTCGTCCTTGCGGTGTCGTGCACTCTGCTCGAGATCCCGGAGGGCTTCGGGATTCCCGATCTCGACGTCGTCCTCGGTGCGACCCGGTCACAGCTGGACCGGCTGCGGTCAGAAGGGTCGAAGGTCGAGACGATCGTGCCCGGAGACGAGATGCTCGACATCAGCGGATGGGGGCTCAACCTCATGGACTTCACCCGCGCCCCGGCCGCGTACGAAGCTGGCGTTCGCCAAGGTGAAGCCGAAGCAGCCCGGCTCTCGGGGTTCTGGACGACGTAGCGCGAACCCTCAGCCGGCCTAGCGACGGGTGATCATCCAGATCCAGGACGGCAGCGACCCGCGGGTTGCTTCCTACCGGAACCTACGCGACGTCGAGCTGAGGAAATCAATCGAGGCGGAGCATGGGGTGTTCGTCGTCGAAGGACTCCGGTCGGTGCGGGCGCTGCTCGAATCGTCTTTTCCGGCGATCTCGCTGTTGCTGTCGCCGTCGCGGCTGGCAGGGGCAGGCGACGTCGTCGAGTTGGCGGAACGGCGGGGCTCGCCGGTCTATGTCGCCGGCCCTGAAGTCCTCGAGGGGATTGCCGGGTTTAACGTGCACCGGGGCGTGCTCGCCCTCGCGGAACGGATTCCGGTGCCACCGCCGCAGAGCTTGCTCGCGAAGAGCAATGCGGTCGTGATCGTCGAGGGAGTCAACGACCACGAGAACCTCGGCGCCATCTTCCGAAACTCGGCAGCGCTCGGCGCCGGCGCGGTTCTGCTGGACCCGACCTGTTGCGACCCTCTCTATCGCCGTTCGGTACGGGTATCGCTCGGCCACGTCCTACGAGTGCCGTTCACCTCTCTGACGCCGTGGCCGGATGCCATTTCGGGTGTAAAGGCGGAAGGGTTCACGGTCGTCGCACTCGATCCCGGCGCGCGCGACGCGATCGGTTCGATGACTCCCCCCACCAGGGTCGCCTTGATGGTCGGGAGCGAGGGGGATGGGCTGACCGAAAGTGCCCGCCGGCTGGCTGACCGCAACGTTCGCATACCGATGATCCCCGGCGTCGATTCGCTGAACGTGGCAACTGCCCTTGCGATCGGGCTGGATAGGTTGGTCGTTCGCTGAGGCGAAGTTTGCGGGTCGGCGGTTGGCGGTTGGCGGTTGGCGGTTCGGGTTCGAGCTGGGCGAGCCGCGCGAGTTGCGCCGGCGGTTGGGGTCGGTAGCGGGGCGGGCGAGCCGCGCCGGCTGCAGTTTTGTAACAGCCCCCGTGGCGCCGGTCCAACGAAAGTTACAAAGATGTCGTTATAGCGCGATTTCGTCACAGGATTGCCTGCGGCCAGGCTCGCCCTGTTACGAATGTGCTGCGCCGGCGCCGGGCTCCGCCGCCACATGGCCCGCGCCCGCCGCCGCCGGCCCGCCGGCCCGCCGGCGCCCCCCCTCCCCTCACGACTCGCGCTCCACCATGAAAGGCACAAGGTCCGCGAGGAACTG
>CAZCCS010000440.1:0-2807 GCA_964497005.1 uncultured Acidimicrobiaceae bacterium
GATTCGCTCGCCGATCTCGAAGCGCTCCGCACCCGGGCCCAAAGAATCGACCTCGCCGACAACTTCGTGTCCGGGTATCGTGCGCGCCCTCCTCGGAGCCAGATCGCCCTCCGCCAGATGCAGATCCGTGCGGCAGACTCCACAGGCGCTCACCCGAACGCGGACCTGTCCAGGACCCGGAATCGGGTCGTGCCGTTGCATCAACGTGAGCGGTCCATCATCGATCGGAGCCGGTCGCTCGACTACCCACGCGCGCACCTCATGCCCTCCTTCGAGTGGAGATCGAACTCTCCATGAGCATCCCTACCGTCGAGGCGCTCTGCACAATCCGATCTTAGGAGCGACGCAACTCAAGTGGTCCTCTCGGTTCAGCCAGAATGCCGGGCGTGTCGCTCGTAGGACGCCTCGCTGACGCGACGTCATCGAGGCCTTGGCTGCTGCGTTCTGTCCGAGGTTACCGGCCCGGTTGGGGTCGTGAGGATGCCATCGCAGGCATCGCGCTCCTTGCCATAGCGCTTCCGGAGCAGCTCGCGATTTCGAGGCTGGCGGGGATGCCGACAATCACCGGGCTATACGCGTTCGTCGCGGGAACCTTGGCGTTCGCCATCCTGGGCACGAATCCTCAACTCTCCGTTGGCGCGGACTCGACGATCGCGCCTCTGTTCGCGGCAGGCGTGGGCGGACTGGCCGCAACCGGCTCCGCGAGGTATGTGGAGATGGTCGGGATCCTTGCTGTCATGGTCGGACTTCTGGTTGCGATCGTTGGGATCGCGCGCCTGGGCTGGATTGCCCAGTTCTTGTCAACGCCGATAATCGTGGGATTTCTGTCCGGAATTGCTGTAGTCATCGTCATACACCAGCTTCCTGACCTGCTTGGGATTCCTCCTGCAACTGGCTCCAACTTGGAGAGAATCGGATACATCTTCAATCACCTGGGCGACGCCAACGGGTGGTCGGTCGGGATCGGCCTGGCGGTATTTGCGACGATCGTCGGCCTCAAGAGAGTTGAAAGGCGGGTGCCCGGAGCGCTCGTGGCCATGGTGGGATCGACACTCGTCACTGCCGGGCTTGACCTCTCCCGCCATGGAGTCGCAGTGCTCGGCACGGTGTCACACAGCGCCCCACGATTTGGGCTTTTCGGGCTCAGTTGGTCCGTGCTCGGCAAGCTGGCACCGACTGCCGGTGTTGTTGCCTTGGTGGTGGTGTCCCAATCTGCAGCGACGACGCGCACGTTCTCCGAGAGGGGAGGCTACGACGTCGACATAAATCGTGATTTCCTCGGGATCGGGGCGGGGAGCGTACTTGCGGGCTTCTCGGGGTCATTCCCCGTGAACGCCAGCCCGGCGCGGACCGAGGTCGTGGCATCGTCCTCTGGAAGGACGCAACTCGCCGGTCTCGCAGCGGCGGCAGGGGTAGTTCTTCTTCTGCCCGCATCCGGACTGTTAAAGAATGTCCCGTTAGCGGCGCTGGCGGGAACCCTGATGTACGTTGCCGTCCGCCTATTCCATGTCCAAGACCTGGTCTCGATAGGACGATTCAACTGGGTCGAACTCGGCTTAGCGGTCGTGACCCTTCTGACGGTGACTCTCGTCGGCGTCGAACAGGGAATCATCGTGGCTGTCGGACTCGCAATATTGGACAGGACTCGCCTGAGCGCTCTGCACCATCTCCACGTCCTCGAGCGGATTGTTGGAACGACGAGTTGGGCCCCCGTAGGTGCGGGCGAGCGGACTGAAGAGGTCGACGGAGTGCTCGTCGTCTTGTTCGCCACGCCCTTGTGGTACGCCAACGCAGATCAGTTCCGTACGCAGTTCGAGAGCTCTCTGTCGCAGGCCAGTCGCCCGATCAAGCTGGTAGTGCTCGATGCGATCGGAATGAGTGATATCGACTACACGGGCACCCGAGCCTTGGCTCAGGTGCTCGATCACCTGGACCGACTACACATTCATCTCGCAGTCGCACGGGCGGGAGATCAGGTCCGCGAAAGCCTGTCCCGGAGCGGGCTGCTCGAGCGCATCGGCGAGGGTCACAGTTACGCGACGGTCAACCAGGCGGTCGGCGATTTCCAGACTGAGGAATCAGCCAACCCAACGGACTGAGCCAACTGAGCCGAGGTAGCAACCAGCCCTAGCCTCAGAGTCGAGGGACCCACCCCCGAAAGGATCCCAATCCCGGAAGGCTAACGACCATGGATAACGAGACGAGGCACGAACTTCGAAGACTGTTCTTGGCCTTCGAAGAGGCGCTGGACGAGATTCGCAACGCCGCCACAGAGGACCGAGAGCTTCAGGCTTGGCACAGGGTTCAGAGGACCGCTTGGGAGCTGAATCAGTTGCTGCCCGCGGCCGAGCACCGACCGGTCGGCTGACTCGCCCGGGCCAATGAGGAACTTCACAAGACTGGTAGCCGCGGGTCCGCTGTTCTTCGTCAGCGCGTGGATACTGATGATCTTCGCCGGCAACGTCAGCTCCGACGTTGGTCTCAGGCCGTTCGGCTACGTGACCTCGATGATCGTCACCATCGCTCTCTGGCTCACGCTCGCTCCAGCGATCGGTGCCGTTGCAAGGACCAAAACCGAGATTTGAGCGACGGCCGGCGCCGGCGCCGGCGCCGGCGCGGTTTCGTAACAGTGGGATTTCTCGCGCGCCCAATCCTGTGACAAAATCGCGCTATACGAGCAGTTTCGTAACGCGAGTGCCGCCTGAGCGAAAGCCCCTGTTACGTTAGTGCTGCACAGGGAGTCTGCGACCGGACGCCGGCGCCGGCCCCACCCCCCCGGCCCGACCCCCCGCCGGCGCCGAGTTCAA
>CAZCCS010000441.1:0-2806 GCA_964497005.1 uncultured Acidimicrobiaceae bacterium
ATGCCGCTTACACTCTGAAGCGCCCTGAACTTGCCGTCCTGAAGGGATCCGACCGCACCTTCGGCGGTGGTCAGCGATAATTCCGACCATCACCCCCCGTCAGCCCTTACGTTACGGCATCGAGTCGAATTATGAGGGAGTCGCCATGCCCCGCACCCGCGTCCACGGAATGAACATCTCTCTCGACGGCTACGCTGCCGGCGATCACGTGACCTTCGACGCCCCGATTGGCGGTGCCGAGCAGCTCTTCGCCTGGTTCGACGGCCGAGCTATTCATGGGATCGGCAAAGTGGGCGCCCCCGTCACGCTCGATCGCGCCCTGACCAGCATGTGGGGACAGGACATCGGCGCCGAGATCATGGGACGCCGAAAGTTCGGACCGCAGGTGGGCCCTTGGCCCGATGACGGATGGCGGGGGTGGTGGGGCGACGAGCCACCGTTCCAAACACCGGTATTTGTCCTGAGTCACCATCCCCATCCGACGATTGACTTCCCCAACGGTACGAGCTTCCAGTTCGTGGACGCGACGCCCCGGGAGGTGCTTCGCTTAGCCCAGGAGGCCGCGGACGGCCGCGACGTCCGCATAGGTGGCGGCCCCTCGACGGTGCGTCAGTTTCTAAAGGATGACCTGATCGACTTCATGCACTTGGTGCTGGTACCGCTCACTCTTGGGCGCGGCGTGTCACTGTGGGAAGGATTAGAGGGCGTGGAAGACGGCTTCACCGTCGAGTCGATTTCCTCACCGAGTGGCCTCGTTCATCAGCTCTGGAACAAGAACCACCGCCTCTAAGCCGAAAGGGCCCGTGCCCGCCTGAGGATCCCCTTGCGGGCACTGGCGGCGCCCGCAGAAGCGGAGTTCTTCGCTGCCCTCGGCGCTATCTGAAGCGCTCGGCGAGCTCGGTCAGCTTGGCGACGTACGCCTGCCAGTCGTAGTCGCCGGGGACATTGTGGGTCTCGGGCTGCCAGCCGGTCGCTCCGTCGTGCTCCTCGCGCATGATGTCGGCGTGACCCGCATGGCGGCTCACGTCGTAGATCACGTGAACCATGATTCGCTGCAGGCTCACGTCCTGCCGGCCCGGTGGCCACCAAGGAACCCGCCCCGGGGCGTCGAGCGGCAGCTGCTCGATCGTCTGGTCAGCGAAGGCCCACACGCGCCGGTAGAGGTCAATCAGGCCGCCCTTGGTCTCGTCCTCTCGTGCATACCAATCGGCCTGCGGGTCGTCAGCGAAGGCCTCCATCGGAACCAATTCGTCGGCAGTCGGGAACTCACGCCCAAAGGTGGGTCCGAAGTAGCCGACTTCGACATTGAGACAGTGCTTGACCACCCCGAGCAGGTTGTTACCGGTCGGCGTACGGGGCAGTCTCGCATCGTATTCGTCCACGCCATCAAGCTTCCAGACCAAGGCGTCGCGAGCTTCCTGTAGGTAGTGGTGCAGCACAGCCTTCGGATCGCCTAGATCAGCCATGCCTGGCAGTCTGACACCGCACTTACCCGGATTTCATCCGCTGACGTGCCGCGACGACCCGGAGCCTGCACCTCCGAATACCCTGGCCGAACGGAGCCGCCGGTTGTGGGCGTCGGTTACCGGGTCCCCAGAATCCGATCTTGGGGACGAGAACCAGTCCATCCTGGGGATGATGACAACCGGTGGCGCCTTTGTGACTCTGAAAGCGTGACCGCATTACAAGCCGCGCGGCCAGCGGGGTCTCGATCTGCGTTGCTGCGCTGGTCGGTCCATCTGCTCCTCATCACCAATGCTGTCGCCTCTCTCGTACTCGAACCGATACTGACCCTTCACGTAATCGTGGGCCTGCTATTCGTGGGCTTCGTAGTTGTGCACCTCGTGCAGAGGAGGAAGACCTCGGCGAAGCTTCTCCGTCGTCTGGTGCACCTGAGGGGCCTAAACCGTCGTCCCGGTCGCCTGGCGGTCGCCGATGCGCTCCTGTTCGTCCTAACGGCTGGGATGCTGGCCTCCGGACTGTGGGACTTGGCCATAGGGCATCCCACACGGATCCGCTGGCACGCAATCACCGGCGTCATCCTGATCGCCTACCTCGTCGTTCACACACTCCGACGGCGAACCCGGCTCCGCCGATCACAGGTCCGGTGAAATTCCTGAGCCGCTCGGGTGCTAACTCGATCACCGTGGCGACAAGCAGCCGACCCGCCCCTGGTAGACGCAGCCCTCTATCAACCGCTGACGCAACCGAACGAGGTGAACTGTTCCGGGTGCTCCCCGGCGTGCCGATCTACGCTTCCCCGTCCGGGAGCTGGCCCTGATTACGTAGTGAGCAGCCCGGCGTCAGCGAAGCGCGTGAGCGTTTTGTGCCTGAACAGCCAGGAGTCGGCGGACTACCACCTCGGCTCGTTCAGCGCGCCGCTGATCGAGCAGCTGTGCGCTTGAGCGAGACGCGAGTGCGGTCTCGGGTGCGTGCACCGATGTCGATGAGCATCCAACCCGGGCGGCGGCGCGCACGACGTTCTCCGAGCGGACGGCCTTTCCCGCGGCAGGCGCGGTGAGTGTCTGCCGCCCGAACCAAGTCTTGCTGACGAGCTTCGATCAACAGTTGAGCGAGTTGGGGTGGGATCATCAGCATCCGCGGAACCCGCCGTCGGTCTTCGCCGACGGCGCCCGATGCGTCTGCGGGCACGGTGTCTGCGTCTTGGTCGCATCAACCGGGTCCACGTCCCGCATCGTCACCCTCCCGCTGGACCCGATAAGCCTCCCCTCGTCGAAGTGGGGGCTGGGAGTCGTCATGGAAGTTCCTCCGATCTAGCGGGTCAGGTCGTTTACCTGTTGAAACA
>CAZCCS010000442.1:0-2800 GCA_964497005.1 uncultured Acidimicrobiaceae bacterium
GCTCTCGGCCACCCGCTCGGCTGCTCGGGCACCAAGCTCATGGCCACCCTGCTGAACGAACTGGAGCGGACCGGCGGTCGTTACGGGCTGCAGACCATGTGCGAGGGCGGTGGCATGGCGAATGCCACGATCATCGAGCGCCTGGGCTAAATATCCTTCATCCCCAGGTTGTGGACAACTCTGGGGAGTGTCACAGGGATGTAACTTTCCGGAGGGATGCTGTTAACCGGCTAGTGGTAGCGCGTCGCGGCGATGAATCCCGCCACGATGAGGGCCAGGCCGAGGAACAAGTATCCGTTGCTCGCCCCGCCCGGCAGCAGGCCCAGGTAGTTCAACAGGATGCAAAGCAGCCCCAGGCCGAAGAAGGTCAGGATCAGCGCCGGCACCCACCAAGGGCTCGACCTGTACTCGCGGGGGATCGGCGCGGTGTAGCGCCCGCTACTCGCCGGGCTACTCCCTGAAGCGCGCCTGGCGGGGCCTCCCTTGGGTGTGACCCGGCCCGGCGTGTCCTTGGTCTTCCTCGGCATGCCCCAACTTTAAGGCTAAGTATCCTGCGACCGTGGCGCGCATCCTGGTCGTCGACAACTACGACTCCTTCGTCTACAACCTCGTCCAGTATTTAGGGCAGTTAGGCGCCGAGCCGCTCGTCCACCGCAACGACGCGATCGACCTGCCCGCGGCCCGGTTATTGAACCCCGAGGGCCTGCTCGTCTCGCCGGGTCCTGGTCGCCCCGAGGGCGCCGGCGCCAGCTGCGAGCTGATCTCGGAGTTCGCCGGGCGCATCCCGATCCTCGGGGTGTGCCTCGGCCACCAGTGCATCGGCGAGGTCTTCGGCGGCCGGGCGGTCCGCCCCCAGGCCATGCACGGCAAGACATCCGAGATCACCCACGACGGCAAGGGAGTTTTCGCCGGCCTGCCCGACCCCTTCGTCGCGACCCGGTACCACTCGCTGGTGGTCGACCGCGCCACCCTCCCGCCGGCTCTCGAGGTTTCGGCGTGGACCGAGGACGGCGTCATCATGGGACTCCGCCACACCGAACTACCTATTGAGGGCGTCCAGTTCCACCCCGAGTCGATCCTCACCGCCGGCGGTCACCGCGTCGTCGCCAACTGGCTCGCCGCGTGCGGGCAACCCGAGGCGCTCGACATGGTCGCCGGCGCCGAGGTCTCGATCCAGGCGTAGTTGCGCGCACCCGGCGACGGTTTCGTAGCGGGCGAGTCCCGCCGGCAGCAGTTTTGTAACAGCCTCCGTGGCGCCGATTCAACGGGAGTTACAAAGATGTCGTTATAGCGCGATTTCGTCACTGGATTGCCCGCGGCCAAACTCGCGATGTTACGAAAGTGCTGGCGCCCGGCCTAGGTCCCTCCGGTGATTCCGGTCGTCGTGGGTGAGGAGGTGGTGGTCGAGCCGCCGAACTGGCCCACAACCACTGTCACGGTCGATCCCTGGTTCACCGTGGTCCCGCCGGACGGGTTCTGGCTTTGCACGATCCCGTCCTGGCTTCGCTTGCTGACCGGCACGGTTACGAAGTTCGCCTGAAGGCCGGCAGCCTGCAGGGCAGCCGCCGCGTCCGCCTGAGTGTCATTGACCACGTTCGGGACCTGCGTTTGCGGCGACCCGGTCGAGACGAAGACGGTCACCGTCGAGCCGACCGCAACGGTCGTGCCTGCCGGCGGGTCCGTGCGCGTCACCTGGCCAGCTTGAATCGACGAGGACGCTTCGCTCGACTGGCGGACCTGAAGCCCCAGCTGGCCGAGGGTCTGACCTGCCGCGCTCGGTGACTGGCCCACGACCGAAGGGATCTGCACCTGCTGCTTGCCGCTCGACACGACCAGCTGAACCGCCGACCCCTGCCCGACCGTCGCACCGGGAGCCGGGTTGGTGGTGATCACGCTTCCTTGCGGGACGGTGGTCGAGTTCTGCGTGGTCGAATTGACGGTGAAACCGGCCTGTTGGAGTATCGCTGTCGCCTGGTCCTGGGGCTTGCCGATCACATTCGGGACCTGGACCGGGACGGGTCCGCCGCTGACGAGCAGCACGACGGGTAGATCGCTCTTCAACGACGTGCCCGCCGCCGGCTGGGTTCCGATGACATTGCCGGACGGGATGGTCGAGCTGGATTGGGTCCGTTCGCTGACCTTGGTGAAGCCCATCTGCTGGAGCTGGTTGAACGCGTCGGCTGCTGGTTTGTTGGCCAGGTTGGGGATGGTCAGCGTCTTCGCCGAATTTCCCCACCACCCCGCCGACCGCCCGATGAAGAACAAACCTGCCGCGAGCGCCAGCAGGAGGATCGCCGCGCCCACCCCCCACGCGGCCTGGCGCGACCGGCGGTCGTCCGGGCCGCCCGCTGGTGGCCCGCCGGCCGTGGTAGCGGCCATCGTGGTAGTGCCGGCGGCGGTGTTGACCCTGGTCGCTTCCCCGGCGGCGAGCCCGAGCGCCGCCGCGCCCACACCCGCGCCGACCGCGGTTGCGACCCGGGTCGGCTCGGAGGCTGCCACGACCTGCTGTCCCTGCAGGTACCGGGCGAGATCGGCCCGCATCTCCTCAGCGCTCTGGTAGCGGTCCTCGGGCTGCTTGGCGAGTGACTTCATCACGATCGCCTCGAGAGCAGCGGGTACGGCCGGGTTGAGCGTTCGAAGCTGCTCCGGTTGCTCTTTTACATGTTTGTACGCGATCGACACCGGGCTGTCGCCTGTGAAGGGCGCCCGTCCTGCGAGCATCTCGTACAGCACGACCCCTAACGAGTAGACGTCGCTTCGCGGGTCCACGCCGAATCCCTGCGCCTGCTCCGGAGAGAAG
>CAZCCS010000443.1:0-2799 GCA_964497005.1 uncultured Acidimicrobiaceae bacterium
CGAGTGCTACGCGGAGTTCACGTGGGATGGGCCGCCCCGCACCGTTCTGGGGTCGGGTGGGGGACCGGATGGTCTGGACGGGGTCGTGGCGGTCCACTCGTTGTCCAAGCGCTCGAACATGGCCGGCATGAGAGTGGGGTGGTACGCCGGCGACACCGACCTGGTGGGTTACCTCCGTGAGGTCAGAAAACACGCCGGCCTCATGGTCCCAGGGCCTGTCCAGCGGGCAGCGACCGCCGCGCTGGCCGACCAGGCTCACGTCGACGTGCAGCGGCGGCGGTACAGGGAGCGGCTCGACTTCTTCCGCGACGTCCTCGCCGAGGTAGGGGCCGAAGCTCCGCTGCCCGAGGGCGGGTTCTACTTGTGGGTCCGCGCCCCTGACCGGGACGAGTGGGCGTGGACACGGTGGCTCGCCGAGAAGGGCGGGGTTCTGGTCTCGCCCGGCTCTTTCTACGGCTCAGGTGGCGCCGGCTACGTGCGGGTGGCGATGGTGGCGCCGATCGAGAGGTTGCAACTGGTCGCTCGCCGTCTCGGCGTGGGGTGACCGGGATCCGGGCTGTCGGGGCGCCCTCCCGCCGTCGCCTCGTCGTCGCCGGTGGTGCCGGACCTCGCCGGTCTCGCCGGTCTCGCCGGCCTCGCCCGTCCCCGCTCGGCCTCGGCCCCTCGTCGCCCCCGGCCGCAGCAGTTTCGTAACACCCGCTCTTCACCGTCGGGCAATCGCGTGACGAAAGTGTCGGTATAGCGCGATTTCGTCACATTTTCTGCCTTCGCCGGAAGGGCGCTGTTACGTTAGTGCTGGACGCCGGCATCGCCCGGCATGGGCTCGAGGCCGCCGGGGCTGTATGTGGGGTGTCGATAGATTGGGACGCCGTGGCCGACCTCGAATCTCAGATACGCGAACTGTGGGACCGTCGTGAAGGTTTGAGCCCCGCCGACGGTGATGCCGCCGCGTTGGTGCGCGAGGCGGTCGGCCTACTGGATAGCGGAGAGGCGCGCGTCGCGGAGCTCGGTGCGGACGGCGAGCCGGTGGTTCACGAGTGGCTGAAGCAGGCGGTCTTGCTGCTGTTCCGGGTGTCGGGTATCGAGACGATCGAGTTGGGTCCGTTCGAGTACGCCGACCGGGTCCCGTTGAAGAAGGGATACGCGGAGGCCGGCGTCCGGGCCGTGCCGGGTTCGTCGGCGCGATGGGGGAGCTTTCTCGAGCCGGGTGTGATCCTGATGCCGAGCTACGTGAACATCGGTGCGCGGGTGGGAAGCGGCACGATGGTCGATACCTGGGCGACGGTCGGGAGTTGCGCGCAGATCGGCCGCAACACCCACCTCTCAGGTGGCGTCGGCATCGGGGGGGTGCTCGAGCCACCGCAGGCCGCTCCGGTCTTCGTTGGCGACGAATGCCTCATCGGGAGCAGGTGCATAGTCGCCGAGGGTGCGCGGGTGGGCGACGGTGCGGTCCTTGGAGCTGGATGCATCCTGACCGGAACGATTCCGGTGATCGACGCCGAGACGGGGGAGGAGATCTCTCGCGGAGTCGTGCCGGGTTGGTGTGTCGCGGTGCAGGCGAGCCGCACTCGCGAATATCCCGGCGGGGAGTTCGGCTTGCCGTGCGTGCTGGTGGTCCGCCGGCTCGAGCCGGGTGCCCGGCACGACAAGGCCAAGCTGAACGACGTCCTGCGGGAGCACGGCGGCACCCTCTGAGCTGATCCTGCGCCGTTTACAGCCGGCGCAGTACCGTCACGACCTTTCCGTAGACCCGCACATCCCGCGGGTCATAGACCATCGGTGACAAGGTCGGGTTGGCCGGCGTGAGCACCACTTTGTTCCCCTTACGCCCGTACGTCTTGACGGTCGCCTCTTCACCGGGGATCCCAGCAACGACGACATCTCCTTTGTCAGCATCTTCCTGCTGGCGGACGACCACGTAGTCACCCTGGAGGATGCCGGCGTTGATCATCGAGTCCCCGCGCACACGCAGCATGAACAGCTGGCCGTCGCCCGTGAAGTCCTCGGGCAGAGGGAGGAGCTCCTCAACGTTCTCCTGGGCGATGACGTTGGTGCCGGCGGCCACCTCTCCGACGAGCGGAATGTGGCGGGCGGGCCGGCGCTCGATGGCGGCGCCGGAGTTGGCGTCGTATCGGACCTCGATTGCCCGCGGCTTGGTCGGATCGCGCCTCAGAAAACCCTGTCGTTGCAACGTGGTCAGGTGGGTGTGAACGGTTGACGAAGAGGTAAGACCCACGGCTTCACCGATCTCTCGAACCGACGGGGGATACCCCCGCTCACGGAGCTGCTCGGCGATGAAGTCGAGTATCTCCCTGCGTTTGCCGGTCAACTCCGTGTCTGTCACGTCGGCTCTCCCTTCTTGCGATCCCTCGCGCGATTTCACGTTAGGCGATCGCCCCGCGAAAGGCAAACATTTGTTCGAACATTCCCCTTGACAACGAACGGACGTTCGTGGTGGGATGGAAGGGAACAGACGTTCGCAGATCGCTCTCAGCACCGGACGCCGAGAGCCGGACGCCCAGAGCCGGACACCGAGAGCCGGACGTAGAGAATCGAAGGAAGGGTGGTTCGCAGTGGTAGCCGCAATGGCTGGATATCCGAGGGAGGTTCGGCTGGAGATCTACCGGCGCAGGCGCTTGGCAGTCGCGGCGGCGCTCCTCGTCGGCCTTGCTCTGTTGATCATGGTCAGCACTCTCGCCGTCCAGGCGGCGCTCGGCCGCACCGGTGGTGGACCCCTCACCGCCACCGGTGCGCTGCCTGGCGGGCAATTGGCCGGGACGTCGGTGTGGGTCGTCCGGC
>CAZCCS010000444.1:0-2765 GCA_964497005.1 uncultured Acidimicrobiaceae bacterium
ACCGGTGAATCCGTCACCTCGCTGCCCGGCCAGCCAGGTGACCGCCGGGACGACCGCCTCGGGCGTCGTCCAACCGCTCCAGTCGTATTCTTCGCCGAGCTCCCGGGTCGCCATCTCGGTCTTGACCGCCCCGGGGCGCAGGGCGTTCACGGCAATGCCCTTGGGCGTGAGCTCGACCGCCATGGCCGTCGAGAAACGTTCCAGAGCGGCCTTGGCCACCGAATAGACGGCGAACCCCGCCGGCAGCGCGGCGCTGGCGGCGTGGTCTGCCGCCCCGGAGGAAACGTTGATGATGCTGCCTCCTCCGCCCGCTGTCATGGGCGGCACTACCGCTTTGGTGGTGGTGAACAGGCTGCGGACGTTGGTCGCCATGGACTCGTCCCACATGTCAAGGGAGGTCTCGTCGAAGAGCCCGCGCGTGGGAGCCATCGCGTTGTTGACAAGGATGTCTATGCGACCGAACCGATCCAGAGCAGCCTCGACCATCGCGTAGACGTCGGAGACGACCCCGATGTCACACCGCACCGCGAAAGCCGAACCGCCCTCTCTTTCGATCTCCGCCACCGTTGAATGGATGGTTCCAGGAAGGCCGTCGGGCGATTCCTGAACAGTTCGAGCCGCGCACAGTACGGCCGCGCCGGCGCGGGCCAAGCCGACGGCCAGCCCCTTGCCGATCCCCCGGGAAGCACCGGTGACAATGGCCACCTGACCCTCGAGGTCCCGAGGCTCAGGCTTACTCATGGGGCCCAGGCCACGGACTCGCCGTCCCGCCATTGGCGGATGACGATGAAGCGCCCCTTCAGCGCTGCCCGATCGAAGTGACCGAAACCCATCAGCGTGCCCTCGTGTCCGGAAACCGCCGGCAGCGACTTCACCCGCTCCAGCGCCGTTAACACGCCCGCTCGGGTCAGTGGATGTGCAAGCGCCAAGCCCTCCCCCATCAAGCGGCCCATGTCAAAAGCACCTGCCGCTCCGGGGCCGGCGGTCCTCCCGGCCGCAACGGCTCGGGAACTCAGGGTCGCGTAGCGGGAATTCTCCTCGGAAAACGTGTCGCAATACGTCCATCCCTCCCAGACCTTGGCCGCTTCGGGGCTGTGATGGCCGTAGATCAGCGCCGAGTTGGCGCAAGCCGGAACCGTCCAGCCCATCGCCGCCATCTCCTCGCTGAGCACCCGCGGCAGCTCCCATAAGCCCAGGGATACCACGACGTCGGGATCGGCCGCCCGAGCAGTCGTCAAAACCCGGTCAGCGCTATTCCCACCGGGACTCCACGCGGACCGGAGCACCAGTTGCAAACCGGAGGCCGCAGCCGCGTCACCGAAGAAGTCCGCCATTCGCCGACCAACGAAGGTCGTGTCGTGCACGAGGGCCACTCTGGTCAGGTCCCGCTCCAGAAGATGCGAGGCCAAAAACGCAGGCTCGTCCTCGAGGCTGCCGATCTGGTAGTGAAACCCGGCGCGACTCCTCGTCTGCTCGCCGCCCGTGTAGTTCAAGGTGGCGATACCGGCGGCATCGGCCATCGGCCGCACCACGACAGCGTTGTCGCTAATTGCCGGCCCCAGAACAGCCAGTACCCCGGCATCATCCAGCCGGGAGAAGGCGGCCCGAACAGAAGCCTCCGAACCGCCCGGTAGAGGCAACCCCTGAGCGACCTCGCGGATGAACTCCACCGGGCCCGGAAGCCGAGCGCCGACTTCGTCGAGACCCAGCCGGACAGCCCACTCGAAAGCCTGCCCACCATCCCCTCCCGGAAAGTCGGCCAGCACACCCAGTTTGATCGGTAGTCCCTCCATGAACGTCATTCTGTCGGTTCTAATGAGCCGGGGTGGCCGCTCCAAACCAACTCGCAAGTGCTTGAGGCAGCTTTGAGTCCGTGAAGTCTCCCGCCCACGCGACATGTCCGTCGGGTCGAACCAACACAGCAGTAGGAGCGGTCACGGCGCCAAGTAACGGAAGCTCCCACGCGCCGACGTATTCAGCCTCGATCATCTTGACCCGGTCAGCCCATGGAGTGATGTCAAAGCAGCCGGGCTCACCGAGGTTGAGCAATACCGGCTTGGCATCATGTAGAAGGCTGAACACCCGCATCGGGCCGTGGGAGGTCACCAGGTCCAGATCGGGCATGCGGCGTCCGAGCAGGGGGTGGCCCTCCCCAAGGTCGTAATGAATGTCGAGACCAGACATCATCGCCGCGAACCTCTTGCGAGGCTCGTCCATGCTCAGCAGCTCGGTCACGGTGTCGCGCAACGCATCGGTGCGCTCGTCAGTGCCGCTGAGTGCGACCTGCGCCATGGTGTTGTGCAGCACGCGGGCACCAACCGGGTGCCGCTCGGCGTGATAGGTGTCCAGAAGGCAGTCTGCCGATGTCCCGTTGACCACCTGCGCCAGCTTCCATCCGAGGTTCACGGCATCCTGCACACCGGTGTTGAGGCCCTGTCCACCTTGCGGGGGATGCACGTGTGCGGCGTCACCCGCGAGCAGCACGCGTCCCTTGCGGTAAGACGCCGCCTGCCGCGTCACGTCGGTGAACCTGGAGATCCAGTTGGCGCCGCGAAGCCCGTAGTCAGTCCCGCACACGGCGACAAGTGCCTCGCTGAGATCTTGCAGGGTGGGTTCGTTGGTATCTTCGAGGTGCTTCTCGGTTAGTACGACCCGTATTGCCCCTCCGTCTCCCCGGCCGATGCCACCTGCACCCCAGCGGCGCATACCGAGCTCTGGCTCCTCTTGCATCTCGACCTCGGCGTTCAGCCAGCTGGTCGACGGAT
>CAZCCS010000445.1:0-393 GCA_964497005.1 uncultured Acidimicrobiaceae bacterium
CAGCCGCACCTTCTCGAACGCCAGCGCTGCCTGGTCCGACATTCCGGTGAGGCGCTCGGCGAGGGTCTGCTGGTCCACTAGCGCCGGCGAGCCGGCTACGCGCATAGCGGCGATGGCACCGAGCATCTCGCCGTTGCTCTGGATCGGGACCGCCAGTATCTCCTCGACGTTGATCGCCTCGAGGCGTTCCCGCAGATACGGGTCGGCCTGGTCGCGGTAGATGTGCTGGGGTTGACGGGTGCGAAGCATCTCCGCCAGTACCGGCGTGTCGGTGATCGAGATCGCCGGTCTCGGTGGCGCCCCCGAGTCCGGCTCGTTCATGGCGGCTCGCGCCCAGACCCGCAGCTCCTCGTGATCCGCCTTCACGTCGACGCCATCTACGTGATTCTGGCA
>CAZCCS010000445.1:403-2742 GCA_964497005.1 uncultured Acidimicrobiaceae bacterium
CGCGTCCCAGCGCAGGACCGTCGCGCGGTGCGCACCGATGACGGAGGGCACCGCTTCGGCGAGGCGCTGCGCGACCTCTTCGGTCGTGGTCGCCTGGGCCAGCTGGCGGGAAAGCTCGAGAAGGGTGGTCGCCGTCTCCCCTCGCCGCCGGGCCTCCTCCAGGGCGGTCGCCGCGTCGAGGGCCACCGCCGCCTGGCGCCCGTACGCTTCGAGCAGCCGGCGCTCCTCGGGGAAGAAGATGTGCTTGAAGTCGTAGACCGCCACTAGCCGACCGTAGAAGCGCCGCGAGGACGCGACGTCGACGATCAGCCGTGACCCGCCACAGTCATCCGGTTGCTCCGCGAGGACTTCCACCGCAAGCCGGGCGGCGTCCTCGCTCGACATCCCGTCGTGATGGACCGACACCCCGCCAACCTCACCGCTGAGCGCGAGGAGAAAATGCTGCGCCCTGACCGCGTCGGCCGCGCGGCGGGTGATCCGGCGAAGGACGGTTGCCACGTCGGCGGGGGACACGAGGTCGACGATCGTCGACTGCAGTTCCTCATGACGCTCCGTGATGAGGCGCAGCTCCTCCCGGAGGTAGGCCACCTTGTCCCGCCGGCGACGCCAGGGCAGACGCCGGCGCGCCCGCCAGTGGAGGGAGTATGTACAGGCGGGAGCGCCGAGGACCTGACACTCGTCGTGCACCACGACGGCAGATTCGAGGCCGAAGAGGGCGGGGATCTGCGACAACAGACCGGTCGTGTACTTGCAGTCGATGATGCTCGGCTCATACCCCTCGTGCAGGCGGTTGGAGATGACCGCTCCGTCACGGGCGACCGACAGCGCCTCGCACGTGTAGTTGGTCGAGAACTTGGCCGAAGCCTTCGCGACGCTCCGGCACACCGAGGCCGGTGACCCGAGGGCACGCAGCATGAGACGGATTCCCGAGCCGATCTGCTGGTCGAGAACCGTTTCCCCCACCAGCCTCGGCACGTCAGGGTCTCCGAAGACGTCGATGGCCGCCTGGAACAGTCTGAGCTTCTGCTCGTAGGAGCTCCAGCGGCCCTCGTTGAGCAGCTCGGCCATCGGTCGGGTCTCCCCCGCCATGGACAGCAGGCGGTCCACCGCCGCTTCGCCGCCGCGGACGCGTGCGTATCCGATGATCAGGGCGATGGTCAGGTTCGAGGAGTCCCTCTCCGAGCGCGCCTCACCCCCTGCGTCCATATTCCAATTTGTCGACAAGACCGCCTTGATAGTTGAGCCCGGGACAGGGGCAAACCGCCCGTCAACCAGTCGAATCGCCTTTAAGGGGAGCTTCCGCCTCGCCGCTCAGCACGGGTAGTTGGCGTCCAACCCGGCCGAGGGGTACTGGGTGTAGGTGACCCGCCCTCCCGTGAAGCCGGTGGTGGAGCAGGCCGACTGTGCTCCAGAGAGGGAGGAGTACCCGGCCAGCCAAGCCGGGTTGGCGCTGAAGGTGGTCCCCGTACCGCCGGTGATCTGTCCCCACTGGTATGAGGTCGAGTAGAAGCCGACCACCGCCACCCCTTCGCTCTGCAGACCGGCCACCTCCCCCTGCAGGGCGGCGGCGTCATTGGCCTGGAACTGGGGGCTCTGCCCGTACGCCGGTTCGAGGGTCTGCCAGCTGTTGCCGGTTTCCACGTCGAGCCACCAGGTGACCGAGGCCGGGTTCACGGTGGTCCCGGCGACCGCGCTGGCTGCGTCCTGGAAGGAGTTGCGGGCGGCGTTGTAGCCGTAGTCGTACGAGCAGGCCGTCGAGTTCTGGTCGCTCGTGGTGCAGGTCTGCGGGGACCCCTGGCCGGTCGTCGGCCAGTGGGACGAGTAGGCCGGTCCCGGATCGCCGGTGTTGGCGTAGAACTGCAGGCCGTGGCCGTTGCCCCAGCTGGCCTGACTGGCTAGGCAAGGGTTGGGGGAAAGAACGATCCCGTTATTCACCCCGACGATCGACGCGCTCGGAGCTGGCGGGAGGGTGGTGCCGCACTGCGGGTAGGAGATGTCGTAGGCCGAGTTGACCGCCCAGCTGAACGAGGTCGATGCGGAGGCGCCGCCTAAGGTGTCCAGCGCGGTCACCGTGACCGACGCTTGGGCCGCGGCGTTTGGTGTTCCGCCGATCACCCCCGTCGAGGCATTGATGCTCAGCCCCGAGGGCAGACCGGTCGCGCTGTAGTTGAGCGCGCCGCCGTTGGAATCACTGGCGTTTATCTGCAGACTCACCGCACGCCCCGTGCTCGAGACCTGGTTGCCCGGGTTCCTGACGCTGACACCCGCCGAACGGGAGTGCACCGATGCGAACGCTTCACCTCCGCTCGTACCGTCCACGACGCAGATGCGGCGGGCCG
>CAZCCS010000446.1:0-2735 GCA_964497005.1 uncultured Acidimicrobiaceae bacterium
GCGGTTCTTGATCGCCTCGGCCCGGAGTATCAGCCTCGGGAAGTCAAGTTGCCACTCATGAGGCGGGATGTAGGGGCATTTGATGTAGCAGAGCTTGCACTGGTAGCACTCGTCGACGACCTGGTCCTGTTCCCCGTGCGTGAGCTCGGCGACCTCACCGTCCTTGGCGTCGATCAGGTTGAACATCGTGGGGAACGCGGGGCACAGCGACAGGCAAAGGCGACATCCGTGGCACAGGTCGAAGACGCGGGTCATCTCGCCGCGCAGATCCGCCTCGTCGAAATATGCGGGATGGTCGGGGTTGTAAGTCGTAGTCACGGATCGGTCTCCAGTTCGTCCACCGGTCCCGGTCACGGGGCCGACGACGCGGGGGCCTGTTCTGACGAAAACAGGCCCCCGCCTCGCCGTCCGTGCCCGCGAACCGATTCACCGTCGTTCGCCGGCTCGGAAGGCAGGGTGCATGTGGAAGAGCGGGGCGTGAACACCACCCGGGTCGGTCTGTTGTCGCAGACCAGACCGACCCGGGGGTGATCACGGACCGCTCCTGCAAAAGGTGCCTAGCTGACGCTGGCGAGCCCGTTGCTGAACCGGCCGGCGTGGCTCTTCTCGGCCTTGGCCAGCGTCTCGAACCACTCGGCGATCTGGTCGAAGCCCTCGTTCCGGGCGGTCTTGGCGAAGCCGGGGTACATCTCGGTGTACTCGTAGGTCTCACCCTCGATGGCGGACTTCAGGTTCTCCTCGGTGTCTCCGACCGCGACACCGGTGACCGGGTCGCCGACCTCGGCCAGGAAGTCGAAGTGGCCGAACGCGTGGCCGGTTTCACCTTCGGCGACGGAACGGAACAGGGCAGCAACGTCGGGATAGCCCTCGATGTCCGCCTTCTGGGCGAAGTACAGATACCGCCGGTTCGCCTGGCTCTCGCCGGCGAAGGCTTCCTTCAAGTTCTCGTGGGTCTTGCTGTCCTTCAGAGCAGGCATCAGCTCTTTTCTCCTTTGTTGGTTGGTTGATCGAGAGACTCGCGGTGGCGGGCTATTTCGTCCGGACCGGGCACGGCCTGGCACTCGGCGCACAGCCCCCGGAAGACGACCTCCGCCCCGCCTACGACGAAGCCGTGCCGCGAACTAGCCGGGACCTCCACGCCGCTGTAGTCGGCGTACAGGTCGCGGACCTTCCCGCAGCGGGTGCACACCAGGTGGTGGTGGACATCGATGTTCGGATCGAACCGGCTGGAGCCGGTTCCGAGGTCCAGTTGCTGGATCTCGCCCATCTCGGCCAAGTCGTTGAGGGTCTGGTAGACCGTCTTCAGCGACATCGTCGGCATGCGTCCGCTCGCCTCGGCATAGACGGACTCGGCGCTCGGATGGGTCTCGGCCCCCCACAGCACGTCGAAGATGCACTCCCGCTGGGGCGTGACCTTCAGGCCCCGCTCGCGGAACAGCTTCGACATCTCGGCCGGCGACCTCACACAACAAAGCCTAGTACATAACAATCATTGTTGGCAGATCTCCCCTGTAGCTAGGAGAGGGTGACCGGAACGTTCAGATTCGGAGGCAAGAGCGAGCCTCCGGGCGTCAGGTTGCTCTTTGGGCGATAATTCGCGCCATTTCCAGCGCGAACCGCCGCCCAAAGCGTTTTCCGAGTGCGAGTGTGCCCCAAAAGGCGGTAGCCACGCCGGCCTGCCGCCCAGGTCTACGCCGGCGAGGCGAGGTCCACGACTTTGGCCGTGGTCACCCGCTGCAGGTCCGCCGGATCGATAGGAAAGACCGACCGAGGGGTCCCGGCCGCAGCCCATACCACGTCGTGGGACAGCAGCCCCTCGTCCATGTAAGCGGTGATCGGCTGGGAGTGGCCGACGGGGGCAACCCCGCCGATGGCGAAGCCGGTCCTCTCCCGCACGAACTTCCCGCTGGCCTGCTCAACCGGCTCCCCCACCGCTGCTGCAAGCTTCCCCTCGTCGAGGCGCACCGACCCGGGAACCAGAGCCAGAACCGGGTCGTCGCGCTCGACCGCCCGGAAAACCAGCGACTTCACGATCTGTGCCACGTCGCATCCGATCGCAGCAGCCGCCTCCCGGGCCGAGCGGGTGCTTTCCGGCATCTCTCTGATTCCGCCGGCCAAGCCCAGCCGGCGGAGTTCCTCCGCCACCCGGGCCGCACTGCCCGTCAGTTCTTCCATTCTTCTTGTGTAGTTCATCGAGGTACCTCGCCGCGAAACGACGACTGCCGGGCGTTAGGTTGGGCACCCGGACGGGTTCGGCAACTCAGTAGCTAGGGTGGTGCGCCGTGCCGCCCACCTTCGACCGCCGGCAGTCGCTGGAACGACTCGCCGGCGAGGAATTCGACGTGCTGGTCATCGGCGGAGGCATCACCGGATGCGGAATAGCTCTCGATGCAGCGAGTCGCGGTTTGCGCACTGCGCTGGTGGAGGCGCGTGACTTCGCCTCGGGCACTTCCTCCAAGTCGTCGAAACTGGTGCACGGCGGCCTTCGCTATCTCCAGCAGCACGACTACCGCCTCGTCTACGAAGCCCTGCACGAACGCCAGCGCTTGCTCGACAACGCGCCGCATCTCGTTCACCCGCTCCCCTTCCTCATCCCGCTGTTCGGCAAGGATGGTGTCCTCGCCAGCTCGGTCGCCAAGGCCTACTCGGTCGCCCTTTGGACCTACGACCTCACCGGAGGGCTGCGCATCGGGCACCGTCACCGCAGGATCGGCGCGGATGAAGCGCTTAAACAC
>CAZCCS010000447.1:0-2729 GCA_964497005.1 uncultured Acidimicrobiaceae bacterium
CGCGTGCTCCTTCTCGATTCGCCACCATTGCGTTCCAGCGCTGATGGTTCGCCGGCGAAGCCCTTTAGGGCGGCGATGGTCAAACGTGCCGTAACGATCCCGGGACAAGGTGTTGGGTCAGCCGGCCAACTCGGCGAGCGAGTCCCACGCCGCCGCCGACCATCGTCGATCGTCCAGGGCGGACGAGATGCTGCGCCCCCCGAGGTCGTCGCGAACCATCCTCATGGCCCGGTCGGACGCCACCGGATCGCTGGTGAATCGTCTCAACAAGTCGAGGATGCGAGGGAGGTCACCCCGGACCTGGCCTTCCGCGAACTGCCAGGATGGGAACCAGGTGGCATTGCCGCTCTGCAGCCCGATCAACTTGGCGCGGCTGCGCAGACGGTGCACCGCTTGAGGTGTCCCTAGCCCGAGAAGACGCTGAACTTCCGCGGTCGTCAAAGACCCCGCGCGGAACTCATCGACGGCTTGGCGTCGGCGCGCCGAGTTGATCTCGTCGGCCGCCGTGTGGCTATAGCTTCCGGCGCTGTAGCCCGGCGCGTCGACGAGGGCCTCGAGGGCCTGCGCGAACCGTGGATCGATCTTCGCTCGTTCTTCGACTCTCGCCAACAGCTCGGGCACGGCAGGCACTAACTCATCATACCCGACCGGCCCGCCAATCGAAACAATCGAAACAACATTCCTGTTGCCAGCGCTGGGGTTAGCCTTGACGGGTGACCAAGGCGACGCTGGATGATCTCGGGCGGCGGGCGAAGGAGGCGAGTCGTGAACTCGCGCTTGCCTCTACCTCGGAAAAAGACGCCGCACTTCTTGCCGCGGCCGATCTCCTCGAATCCGGGTCGGGTGGGGTGCTCGAGGCCAACTCCCGAGACGTAGAAGCCGCCGAGAACTCCGGAGCGAGCCCGACGGTGGTGGACCGATTGCGTCTCGACGAGCGGAGGGTGCGGTCCATGGCCGCGGGGCTGCGGCAGGTCGCCGTACTGGCTGATCCGGTCGGGGAGACCATCGCGGGATGGGTCCGGCCGAACGGCTTGGAGATAAGACAGGTCCGGGTTCCCCTCGGCGTTATCGGAATCATTTACGAGAACCGGCCCAACGTCACCAGTGACGCGGCCGGGTTGTGTCTCAAATCTGGCAACGCCGCCTTCCTCCGGGGCAGCTCCGGAGCCCTTCAGTCGAACATCGCGATCGCTTCCCTGATTCGCGAGGGATACGAGAAGGCTGGTCTACCTGCGGACGCTCTCGTGCTGGTGGAGGACACCAGTCACGAGTCGGCTCGCGAGTTCATGCGGATGAGGGACGTGATCGACTGCCTGATCCCGCGGGGCGGCCCGTCGTTGATATCCGCCGTCCTTGAGCACGCAACGGTTCCCTACGTGATTGATGGGGATGGAAACTGCCACGTCTATGTCGACTCGACCGCCGACCTCGACATGGCGGCGTCAATCGTGATCAACGCCAAGACCCAGCGCCCGAGCGTCTGCAACGCGGCGGAGTCCCTGGTTGTCCACCGGGACGTCGCCGAGAGTTTCCTGCCACTGGTCGAGCAGGGTCTTGCCTCGGTGGAGCTCCGTGGCGACGACGAGACGATCCGGATCCTTGGGAGCGACCGAGTGCAGCCGGCGAGCGACGAGGACTACGCCCGGGAGTTTCTCGACCTGATCATGAGCGTGAAGGTCGTCGCCGGCCTCGACGAGGCGATCGAGCACATCCGCCGATACAGCTCTGGTCATACCGAGGCGATCGTCACGGCCGACCTGGCGACGGCTCAGCGTTTCCAGCGGGAGGTCGATGCCGCCGCCGTGGTGGTCAACGCCTCGACTCGTTTCACAGATGGGGAGGAGTTCGGTTTTGGTGCCGAGATAGGGATCAGCACCCAGAAGCTTCACGCCCGGGGTCCGATGGCCCTTCGTGAGCTGACTACCACCAAGTACTTGGTCTCAGGGTCAGGCCAGATCCGAAGCTGAACCCGCCGGCGATACGCCAGCGAGCTGTTCGAGATCGATGACCGGCCCGAGGTTGCTGGCGACGTCCAGCTCGAGCATCTCCTTGATGTGCAACCTGAACTGGTCGGCTGCTCTGCGCCGCACGGAGTCGGACACTGAGAAGTCACATTCCCGGCACTTCCCGATCCACATACCGTGGTCGAAGATGTAGTCGGCCCTGTGGGTTGTCATTTTGCCTGGTCACCCCTGCACGAGTACTTGCGCGCCCACCCGGACGCCTGGTCTGACAAGCCCCTTCGAAACCGACATCAAAGCCGGTTCACACGAACGGCATGTCAACTAAAGATGTCCTGGCAGTTACAACTAGGCGAACTTCAGGTGTTCCGGGTTTTGCCTTCCGTCCTTATGGCCACGTAGGTCTTACACCAGGAGGCCGTCGCGGCGGCATTGCCGCCGGTCGCACCTACGAGGATTTGGAATTCGTGTCCATTCTTGGCACGGTCGTCGGACCCTAGGAAGCCTCGGCATAGACCAGGCAGCGACCGCTCGGTTGGGGCTTGAGGCACGTAAGCCGAAAGGTTGCCTGCGCTTGCGGTGCCACCGTTCGGGTCGCCGGGCGTGGCGTGGTCCTTGCCCCGATTCATTGAACTCCCAACACCGTCACCCGTTGAACCATGCTGATCCACATGCTGATGAGGTGCTTCGTGACGTGTGTTCGCTGGTGACAGGTTTCCGGCAACCGCGGCATGGGCAAAAAGGATCACAACGACAGCCGAGACTGCG
>CAZCCS010000448.1:0-2713 GCA_964497005.1 uncultured Acidimicrobiaceae bacterium
GACCCGACGGGCAACGCCACGCAGGTCTTCGTTATAGAGGCCAACCCTCGTGCCAGCCGCACGGTGCCCTTCGTCTCCAAGGCCACCGGGGTTCCGCTTGCCAAGGTCGCGGCGAGGGTGATGACAGGATCGACTCTGGAGGCATTGCGCGAGGAGGGGCTTCTCACCCCGCCGGTGACGGGCGGCCACGTCAGCGTGAAAGAAGCGGTGTTGCCGTTCACCCGCTTCCCCGAGGCGGACACGTTGCTCGGGCCCGAGATGCGATCAACCGGAGAAGTGATGGGGATCGATTCCAGCTTCGGCCTTGCGTTCGCCAAGAGCCAGGCGGCGGCTGGAGACGACCTGCCCGCGTCGGGGTCGATCTTTTTCTCCTTGGCTGACAGGGACAAAGCCGCGGGCGTCACCGTGGCGAGACGCTTCGTGCAACTGGGCTTCGCTCTGGCTGCGACCGCCGGGACCGCCGACTACTTCGAGAAGGAAGGCGTGCCCGTGTCGACCCTCGTCGCAAAGGTCTCCTCGGAGGATGGTGGCCCCCCGGACCCGACCGGTGGCGGAGTCGATGCGGTGAGCCTCATTCGCGACGGCAAGGTGGACCTGGTGGTCAACACACCGCGCGGCCGTGGGCCTCGCGCCGACGGCGCCTACATCCGAAGAGCGGCCAACCAGCACCGGGTCGCCTGCCTCACCACGGTCGCCGCAGCCAGAGCTGCCGCGGCGGGCATAGCCGAGAGGGCCATCAACCCCCTTACCGTTCGCAGCTTGCAGGAGTACCACGAGTCGGACCAGCTACCGCTCACATGATCCCTTTAGGCGTGACCCCTGTGGGCGTGACCCCTGTTAATGAGTAGAGCCGCCCGCCCGCACCGGATTACGACCGAAGTCGATCTGCGCACCAAGGTCGGCGTCGTGGAACTTCCGTTCCCGGTGATGACCGCATCCGGAACGTCGGGGCACGCGGCCGAACTGTCGGCATATATCGACCTCGCCGAACTCGGCGCGGTGGTGGTCAAGTCGCTCTCGATCGAACCTTGGGGAGGCAACCCGGCGCCCCGGCTGCTCCCGCTTGACGCGGCGATGCTGAACAGCGTGGGGCTGCAGAACCCCGGAGTGGAGCATTGGCTCGAGCGTGACCTTCCGTCCCTCGCTTCGACAGGAGCCCGGGTGGTCGCGAGCATCTGGGGCTGCACCGCATCGCAGTACCGCGACGCCGCTGCCGTTCTCGCCAAAGCGGTCAGCTCAGGTGAGGCCGGGTCCCCATCTTCGATCGTCGCGGTGGAGGCGAACATCTCCTGCCCCAACATCGAGGACCGCCGCAAGATGTTCGCCCACAGCACGTCCGGCGTGCACGACGCGGTGTCCGCGACGGTCGACGGTCTCGCCGGAAGCCTGCCTCTGTGGGTAAAGCTCAGCCCGAACGTCACCGACCTGACCGAGCTGGCGGCAACGGCGTCCGAGTCGGGGGCGGCGGCCGTGACCCTCGTCAATACGGTCATGGGCATGGCCATCGACCCGGCCACCGGCGACCCACGACTCGGCGCGGGTGGCGGTGGTCTGTCCGGGCCGGCGATACACCCGGTCGCCGTGCGGGCGGTGTACGAGTGCCGCCAAGCCCTTCCGGGACTGCCGATAGTCGGAGTCGGCGGAGTGCGGACGGGAGAGGACGCCGCAGAGCTCCTCGCCGCCGGCGCTGACGCGGTCCAGGTCGGCACCGCCACGTTTGCCGATCCCCGAGCACCGTTGAGGGTCCTGCAAGAGCTGGCCCGCTGGTGCGAGGCGAACGGAGTGACCAATATCGATCAACTGAAAGGACGCGCCCATGACCGCAGTTGAACCAGCCCCGAGGACCGTCCGCGACCGACTGATCCTCGCGCTCGACGTGGACGACGCGGTCGAGGCGCAACGACTGGCGACCCAACTGCGCCCGTGGTTCGGAACCGCGAAGGTCGGCCTCGAGCTGTTCAGCGCCGAGGGCCCGGCCGTGGTGCAGACCCTGATCGACGACGGTTACAAGGTCTTCCTCGACCTCAAGCTGGCCGACATTCCAACGACGGTCGGCAAGGCGGCTCGAGTGCTCGGAGCTCTCGGCGTGTCCTACCTCACCCTTCACGCCTTCGTGGGTCCGGTGGTTCTGCGGGCGGCGGTCGAGGGCCTGGCGGAGGGCGCGGACCGAGCCGGCCTCCCCCCGCCGTCGGCGCTCGCAGTGACGATCCTCACCAGCGATCCGGGGGCACCGCCTCACATTCTCGGCAAAAGGGTCTCGGCCGCGGTTGAAGCCCACTGCGCCGGCGTGGTCTGCGCCGCCTCCGACGTAAAGGAAGCGAAACAACTCGCCCCGCGGCTCCTTGCTGTTGTTCCGGGCGTCCGTCCCGCCGGCAGCCCCACCCACGACCAGGCGAGGGCGGCCACACCCGAGGAGGCGCTGGAGGCCGGCGCCGACATGCTGGTGGTCGGGCGGGCGGTGACCGCTGCGCACGACCGTGAGGCCGCCGCCGCGGCCATCTCGGCGTCCATCGCCAACGAGGCCTAGCCGGGAGTCTCAGGAGTCTCCGACCGGCCGTCCCGATTGGCAACCGGGCCTGGACGGGTAAGACAGTTCACAGCGGCCGGGACCTCTGGCCCGGCGGAGGCGCCGGGGGTCCCGGAGCCGCGCTAGGGTGCGCGGCATGCCATTGCCGCCAGCGCTGTCAGCCGACCAACGTCAGGCCGCCTTGGA
>CAZCCS010000449.1:0-867 GCA_964497005.1 uncultured Acidimicrobiaceae bacterium
GGTCCAACCCGCGCTCGGGCTCTTGATCAACTGCGCCGCTTAGCAGTTGCGTCCGGTATCAACCTGCAAGACGTGTTTCTGGGCTGATCTTCCTGGGCTGGTCTGTCTGGGCCGGTCTGTCTGGGCTGGCTCTGCGCCGGCCGTGCTGGTCTGGCCATTAGACGCTCAAACGTCATAGCTAGTTATCGGCCGTTATCTCAGACCGGTTGTTGTTCCTCCCCGCTCCGTGTTGACGTAACGACATCCGAAGTATTTCTGTCCTCCGGTGACTCTCTGGTAATACCGATGGCTTCCTTGCTGGGAGACGGGTCATGAAGCGTTGGGACTCGCAGTCAGGCACTAAAAGACGGGGGCGGGGACGGCGCCGCACGGTTCCGTTGCGGCCATTCGATACCGTGCCTTCAGAACTGATTGAGACGGCAAAGCGGATGTTCGAAGAGAGCCGGGTGGACGTTCGGGGAGGGGGAGGGTCGGCAACGCCCGAGGATTCCCCCGGTGGCGACGACCGTCCGTCGTTGCTTTCCGTCGAGGCACTGGCGCTCAGGCCGTTGGACTGGCGGAGCAGTTGGTATCTGTTGAACTTCGCCTGGTGAACCAGGTCAGTCGGACCTACGGGCTCTGACCCTCATTTCTGGCCGGTCAAGACTAGATAGTGAGACGGGTCGCCGGCTTCGCTCTCCTGGACGTCCACCAGTGGCATCTGGACCAGTTCGAACATCTTCTTCAGCTGAACCAGCGTGTAAGGCCGAAAGCGCCCTGATCCCACTCCGCGGCTTCTGACCAGCCGCGCGTCGTGGAGCGCCTGGCTGGCCGAGACAGGGTCTTCGATGGTACGGAAGCTGATTACCGACATTCCACCCGGTCGCA
>CAZCCS010000449.1:877-2708 GCA_964497005.1 uncultured Acidimicrobiaceae bacterium
AGACCCTGCGAACCTCCTCCAGCATTCCCAGAAGCTGAACCAAGTCGAACAGGTAGAAAACCGCGTGCGCATACACGACATCGAAGTGAGAGTCCGGTAACGCACTCAGGTCCCGCCCGTTCAAACGGATGTAATGAACGTGCCGGGCTCCCTCGAGCGCCTGCTCCGTCTCCCGGAGCATCGTGTCGGATACGTCGCCGCAGTACAGCCTCCCCACCCGCGGCGCGACCAGCCGGGAGATCCGGCCCGATCCGCAGCCGAGCTCGAGAACAACCTGCTCCACCGAAAGGTGTGAGCGGAGAACCGATGTGAACGGCTCTTCAGGAGCCCATTGCGCTGCGCCTCTAGCGAGTTCAGGCAATGCAAGAAGCACGCGCTGCGAGTTCAATAGAGCGCGAAGCCCCGTACTCGACCACATACCGGTATAAGCCGCGGAGGCGGCCATTCGCAGCGCATCGGGGATGATTGTTGGGGAGTGCACCAGAATCCGGAGCACCGATCTCGGAGTGAGCGGCGAGGACGCGATCTGCTCCGCTTGATCCCGCTGACCGCGGCTGGCGCGCCAGCGAGACTCCTTGCCATTCGAGATGAGCACGTTGGTCGGCGCGCCGCGACAAACCATAGGGTCGCCTCCGGTCAGAGTTCGGCGCGTAAGAGTTCGACTCGGAAGGGCCTGATACCCCCCTCGGCCGAACGACAATCCGCTCCCTACCAGATCCGACGTATCAGAGACCGACCTTCGCACGTCCTTGTTGAGGGTCTCCCGGCGCGATTCCACGCGAATTGACCGGGTCCCGGAGAAGAACATGATCCAACGAAGACGGCCGATTACCGCATTAGGTCCTCGAGGCTCCAAGAATGCAGCGAGGCGAGGCCTGATACTCGTCGCGGGGCCAGACGGAGCAGGAAAATCGACGCTGGTAAATGGACTCATCGCCCTGGCGAAGGACGACGGTGTCGACATCCGCCACGACCATTACCGCCCAGGGCTGCTGATGCCTCCACAGCCGGATGCGAAGCCGGTGACGCGCCCTCGAGAACAGGTGCCCCGGGGCCGAGGTATGTCTGCCGTGAAGTTGGCGTTCGTCTTCATCGACACCGTCACCGGCGCGATCGGCATCTGGCGGAGAGGTCGGAACGCTGGGATTGTCGTCCTGGAACGCGGCTGGTACGACATGGCCGTCGATCCCAAGCGTTACCGGCTACCGGAATCGATGACCGGGGTGGTCCGGTGGTTGGGGTGGCTCCTCCCTCGCGCCGATGTGGCCGTGATTCTCACCGGAGATCCGGGGGAGATACACAGCCGAAAGCCGGAGATCGGGTTGGATGAGGTGCGCCGCCAGCTCGACCGGTGGCGCACCGTTGCGCCGCGGGCGGCTCGGGAGATCGTGGAGCTCGACTCGGTTGGGATGTCAGCCGACACCCAGGCCAGCCGGCTCTGGAGAGCCCTGGGGGAGCGATCGGAAAATCGGGATTGGCGCCGGGTGCCTCTCAGTTCCCGCCGTCTGGATCTCCGGGTTTCGGGGCAGGTCCCGCGGACGGCCTGGATTCATCGCTCCTACAGGGCTACTGCCCGCCTGGTGGACCCGCTGCGCCCGGCCCTCGCCAGGGTGGGATCGGGCGAGGCCAGCCCGGAGGAACCCCTCAAGAAGGCAACCGAGCTGTGCCGGCTTCTGGAACTCGATCCCTGCGGCATGTTGGCGATGCGCTCCTCCACCGAGGGGCGATGGGTGATCGGGATTGCAGCACGCGATCGGTTGGTAGCCGTACTGAAAATCGGCCCGAGCAGGGATGCTCGGTTGCGCAGCGAGGCAGGTGTCCTCGAGGCCCT
>CAZCCS010000450.1:0-2173 GCA_964497005.1 uncultured Acidimicrobiaceae bacterium
GGTCGCAGCCTGCTTGCAGACCGTCCTCCCGTTTCTCGGTTACGCGACCGTCGTGAGGGTCCTCCGGGTTATGGCCGTCCCCTTCGTCATCCTGTACGTGATTCTGGCGGTCCTGACGGTCGGCAAAGCCAATCCCGGAAGCGTGCACCATGGCGCGAACTGGCAGACGTTCATGGGCGGGCTCGCCTTCACCATCACGCTCACCGGACTCGGCTGGGTCGAGTCCGGCAACGACTTCTCGAGGTATCTCGCCCCCGACTCGAACCGGCGTTCGATCGTCGGGTGGATCTTCGCCGGCACGGCGATTCCGCAGGCGCTACTGATGCTGCTTGGGGCTGCCGTGGCAACTTACGTCGAGATTGACCAGAAGGACCCTTTCAACAGTTTCCCGCACGCGTTCAGCAGTTGGTTCCTCGTCCCGTTCCTGGTGGTGGCGATCATTCAGTTGTTCGCGATCAACAGCATGGATCTCTACTCCTCAGGCGTGACCCTCCAGGCGCTGGGGCTTCCCATCAAACGGTGGAACGCGGTGCTGGTCGACACCGCGATCGGCGCGGCGATAACCGCGTACGCGGTGTTCTCGGCGGGTTTCTTCAAGCTGCTCGGGGACTTCGTGGCCGCGGTCATCGCGTGGATCGGGCCCTGGATGGCGATATTCCTGGTTGACTGGCTGCTGCGACGGCAACGCTACGCCCCGCTAGAGCTGCAACGCTCGGATCGGGGGAGCCTGTACTGGCGGAGCTGGGGGGTCAACTGGCGGGCAATAATCGCCCAGGCAGCCGGCTCGGTCGCGTCGATCCTCGCTTTCAACCAGCCCTTCTACGTCGGCCCCTTCGCCCGATTGTTCGGGGGAGGCGGCGCCGACTTCAGCGTGTTCACGGGCGTATTGGTAGGCGGGGTCGTCTACTACCTCCTCGCAGCGGGTACCGTTCGCCGGGAAGCAGACGTCCAAGACGGACTGCTCCCAAAAATGAACCGCTAGGGGGAAAGAGGTGGCCACATGGCACCCATGCCAATCACCGACGCCTTGTTCTTGTTGGCGGAGCGCCGGGAGCAGCCGATGCACGTCGGCGGGTTGCAGCTGTTCAAGCTCCCGCCTGGCGCCGAGCAGGAGTGGGTCAAGAACTTCTACGAGCAGATGCTGGCCGACGCCGACGTTTCTCCTATGTTCCACCGGAGGCCGCACCGGCCGGTGTCGAGCCTCGGGGCGTGGAGCTGGCAGACCGACCCCGAGGTGGACATAGAGCATCACGTCCGGCATTCGGCGTTGCCCAGCCCCGGAAGGGTCCGGGAGCTGCTCGCTCTCACCTCCAGGTTGCACGGCACCCTGCTCGACCGGCACCGCCCACTCTGGGAGGCTCACCTCATCGAGGGCCTCCAGGGACAACGGTTCGCGGTTTACACCAAGATCCACCACGCCCTTGTGGACGGGGTGTCGGCCATTCGATTGCTGGAAGCCTCGCTCTCGACCGACCCCGAGAGGGAGGATGTTCCGGCTCCGTGGAGCTACGAGCCTCCCCGCTCTGAAGTGTCCCCCTCGTCGGCCCTTCAGGGCGCGGCCGAACTGTCCAAGACGGCTTGGCGTACCGCGACCGAGATAGCCGGGCTGGGTCCCATGGCGGCCAAGGCTGCGTGGAAGACCCTGATCGAACAAAGCTCCTACCTTCCGTCGCTCGCGCCGAAGACCATCCTCAACGGTCCGATCACCGGTGCCCGCCGCTACGCGGCACAATCCTGGCCCCTGCCTCGGATCAAGACTGTCGCCAAGGCGAGCGGGGCCACGGTCAACGACGTGGTTCTCGCCATGTGCGCTTCCGCGCTGCGCAGCTACCTCGATTCACTGGGGGCACTGCCCGAAGCTCCGCTGATCGCGATGACCCCCGTGTCACTTCGCGCTCAAGGTGACCAGATCGGCGGCAACGCTGTCGGGGCCATCCTCGCCAACCTCGCCACCGATGTGACCGACCCGGGCAAGCGACTGACGGCGATTCACGACTCGATGGAGCAGGGAAAGCAGTCGCTCCGCCAGATGACCCAGACCCAGGTGATGCTGGCGAGCGCCGTGAACCTGACACCGATGGTCTTGAGCACCATCCCGGGGGTGAGGCGCGTCGCCGCGCCCGCATACAACCTGGTGATTCACAGTTCGCCGACGCAGGACTCCGCGAATGAC
>CAZCCS010000450.1:2183-2707 GCA_964497005.1 uncultured Acidimicrobiaceae bacterium
CAAGCGCTGTATTGGAACAAAGCCAAGCTGGAAGGGGTGTATCCGTTGTCCATCCCCATGGACGGACAGGCGTTGAATATCACGGTCACCAGTTACAACGGGAGCATGGACTTCGGTCTCACCGGGTGCCGGCGCACCGTGCCACACCTCCAGCGGTTGCTCGAGCACCTCGAGACCGGGTTAAGCGAGCTGGAGACCGCTGCCGGAGTTTCCTAGAGGCGGGGGAGGAGCGCCCTGACGCTCCTCTCACGGATAGCCCCGGCCCAGACCCCCGCCTGGTAGGCGAGGTCATCGGCCGTCCTGAGTGAGGTCCAGCGCGCCGGACCCATCGGCGGGCGTTCCCGGACCCATTCGACCAACGGAACGGCGAGGACTCCCACAAGCGCGGCGACGACGCGACGGCGCGCCCGGACCGACGGGGCTGCTGCGAGGAGGACCAAAGCCGGCGGGATCCAGGCCCGGCGAATCGCTTCGGCGAGATGACCGCCGGCCAACAGATTTCCTTTCAAAGCGAGAAAGGCCAG